>LUZO01000128.1 GCA_001603685.1 Bacteroidales bacterium Bact_23 | reverse complement strand
TCTGATAAGACCGGCTCCTTTTACCAGAGTTGGTTTTATTTTTTAATATTATTAAAGGCCTGAAAATCTGCCAATAGCAAACTACCCCGGACAAAAATTCCAAAGTGACGCCCCGGGGCGGCTGAACTGCCAAATGTTAGCAGAACTTAATTTTTCTTTTATCTCTTTTAATAGAGCAGATGCGATAGAAATTGCTGCGACATTCTCCTTTTTGTTTACTTCCTACTACCCCTCCAGCTCCCTCATCGGATCCCAGAACAGCTCTTTGAAGTTCAGAATTTTATCCTCTTCAATTATGGCGCCCTCCTGTTCAAGAAGCTGCTGCATTACATCGGGCCCGCCGAAGTGGTGTTTGCCGGTAAGCATGCCGTTGCGGTTTACCACGCGGTGTGCCGGAATTGCTTCGTGGGTGCGGTTTGAGCCGTTCAGTGCCCAGCCCACCATGCGTGCCGAGCCTCTGCTGCCCAGATAAGCGGCAATGGCTCCGTAGGAAGTCACCCGCCCGCAGGGAATCAGTTTTACCACTTCGTAAACCTTTTCGAAGAACGAAGCGTCGGAGGCAGGTGTAATTGGTTTCATGACAGTCTGAATCTCAGATATTTGATGGGAATTCCCTCCGCCAGGAACATCTTCTCGTAGAAAGTCTGGGTCAGCATCACATCCTCGTTCAGGTTGCTGTTGTACAGGTCGAAAGTGTGGAACAGCAGCTCGTGCCGTTCTTCGGCTATGGTTTCGAGGGTGAACTCGAAAAACGGCTGATTATCGGTTTTCAGGTGGATGATGCTGCCGGGGCTGAGCAGCTGTTTGTAGCGGTTCAGAAACATGGGTGAGGTAAGCCGTTTGCGCGCCTTGCCGGGCTGGGGATCCGGGAAGGTAATCCATATCCCGTGGATTTCGCCCGGGGCAAACGCATTCAGAATCATATCGATGCGCATCCGCAGAAAGGCGACATTCCGCTGGTTGTTTTCGAATGAGGTTTTGGCTCCCCGCCAGATTCTCGCCCCCTTGATGTCGATGCCGATGTAGTTGTTTCCGGGATAGCGCTCCGCCAGGGCCACGGTGTACTCTCCCTTGCCGCAGCCAAGTTCAAGGATGATGGGGTTGTCGTTTCCGAAAAACTCATGCCACCTGCCTTTCATGTCAAACTGCCCGTTTTTCAGCTCCTCGAAAGTGGGCTGAAGCAGGTGCGGAAATGTGGCATTCTCTGCAAACTTCTCTAATTTTCCCTTGCTCAATGGTAGTAGATTATTGACGGCATTGTGGGTGCCGCAGGTTTATTTTGCAAAAATACAAACAGAAAGTAAATCCGGGCACTATCTGCGGGTGAGCAGCCATGCATTCGGGTAACCGCCGGAACGGAACTCTTCCATTTTGCTCAGTGCCAGATCCTTATCGCTGAAGCCGGCAATGCTTACCCGGTACAGCCCCTGGTTGTTCTGCCCGGCAATGGTGGCATTGTAGCCTTCGGCAATCAGCTCATTGACCAGCTTTTCGGCATTCTCCTCAATGCTGAAGGCGCCGGTAATGACAAAGTAGATGTCGGGCTGCGCGTTTATGGTTGCCGGTTCCGGTATTGCCTCAGGTTCAGGCGCTACCTCCGAAGGCTGAACGGTATAGGTATCGGTGCTTTTGGTTTCTGTTGCCGCAGTTTCGGCGGGTGCCGTAATGGTCATCTCCGGTTTTGAGGGCAGCAGTGAGGCGTAGTTCTTTCTGAGCTGGGTCAATCCTCCGGTATTCAGGGCGCTCCAGATGGAGATGGCGGCGATGGGCAGAATAACGGCGGCCCATCTGAGTGCCGGCGGCAGCTTCCGCATGGTTGGAACCGCCAGAGGCGTAACCGGTTTGCGGATTACCGGCTGCGAGGTAAAGGAGGCAAGCCCGAAGGCGTCGTCGAGGTAATTTATCCGGTTGTCGGGGATAAAATCGAGGCGGTTGCCGTGGTTGCTGTTCAGGTGGCCGATGCCCTCAAACCTGAAATTGCCCGAGCGGTTAAGGATATCCTTGATTCTGGCGACTTCGCGCTCTATCATTCTGACCGCCTCTTCGAACGACACCTGCTCGGCCGAAGCAATTTTCGCGGCCAGAATGCCATCGTTGGTGCTGAGCCTTGCATTGAATGCCAGCTGCCGCGATGGGGGCGTGAAAGTATGCGTAACGGGATTGATGCCCGCAGGCGAATAGTTGGCGATAAACCCGCCCAACCCCGGAATGATGACACAATCATGCTCAAACAACAGGCCGCTGATATATTTTTCGAGATTCATTACAACAGTTTTCTATCGCAGTGCCCGCTTACCGGGCTGATTATCACTGATAACTCTTCCGCCGTGGCAGATTTTGCCTTCCGATGAAACAGAGCGCTAATATATAGTGAAGGTTTTGCTTTTTCAAGCAATGTTGGTAAGTTTTGATAAATCTTCAGGGGTGTCGATGCCAATGGTTTCGAAATCAGTGACTCCGGTATGGATGCTGTAGCCATTCCACAGCCAGCGCAGTTGCTCCAGCGATTCCGCCGTTTCGGGTGGCGCCGGCGGAAGTTTGGAGATCTCCTCCAGGATATGGGTGCGGTAGGCATAGATGCCGATATGCTTGTGGAAGGCAAATGCGCTGAGCCACTCTTCCTGCGGCTTCTGCCTGATGTGCGGAATGGGCGACCTGCTGAAAAGCAGCGCCTTCCCGTCTTTGTCCGTAACCACCTTAACCACATTGGGATTAAACAGATTCTCCGCCTTCCCGATGGCTTTGATCAGGGTACCAATCATGGTTTCGGGGTTGTTGAACAGGTTGATAACCAGCTCAATCTGTTCGGGTCTGATGTAGGGTTCGTCGCCCTGGATATTCACGGCGATGTCGTAATGCTCACCGCTTCCGGCCAGTTTCCGGATGGTTTCGGCAATGCGGTCGGTGCCGCTGGGATGATGGCTGCCGGTCATCATTACCCTGCCGCCGAATCCCGCCACATGGCTGAAGATGCGCTCGTCGTCGGTGGCGACAACCACGGCGCTGAGACGCCGGCAGAGCGATGCCTGGCGGTAAACCCGCTGAATCATGCTAACGCCGCTGATCTCAACCAGCGGCTTCCCGGGGAAACGGGTGGAGGCGTAGCGGGCGGGAATTACGCCGATGACCTTTAAGCCGTTATCAGAAGAGGCCATGGATTTCAGCGTTGATTTTGTCGATGACAACGGCCAGGTCTTCCGGCTTCTCCGAAAAGTTCAGGTTGTCCACCTCCACGATCAGCAGTTTTCCCAGCTTATACCCTTCGATCCACGCTTCGTAGCGGTCGTTCAGGCTTTTCAGGTAGTCGAGGCGGATGGAGCTTTCGTAATCCCTGCCGCGTTTCTGAATCTGAGCTACCAGGGTGGGAACGCTGGCCCTGAGGTAAATCAGCAGATCAGGCGGTTTGATGAAGGTGCTCATCAGCTCGAACAGCGAGGCGTAATTCTGAAAGTCGCGGGTGGTCATCAGGTTCATCGAGTGGAGGTTGGGCGCAAAGATGTAGGCATCCTCATAGATGGTCCTGTCCTGAACCACCGATTTTCCGCTGTTCCTGATGTCGATAATCTGCCTGAACCGGCTGTTCAGGAAATAGACCTGCAGATTGAACGACCAGCGCTGCATATCTTCGTAAAAACTGGGCAGATAGGGGTTGGTTTCCACATCTTCGTAATGGGGCTGCCATCCAAAGTGTTTGGAGAGCAGTCCGCAAAGGGTGGTTTTTCCTGAACCGATATTTCCTGCAATGGCAATGTGCATTGTGTAAGTTATTGATATATAATGATTAATACTAAACTGTCAAGTGGTTATTTCCAGGATCTCCTCCAGGTATTTTCTGTCGTTTGAAAGCCTCGGCACCTTATGCTGTCCGCCGAGTTTGTTTTTCCGTTTCAGCCATTCGTAGAAGGTACCCGCCGGAAGCACCTTCACAATCGGCTTGCCGAGTACCATATTCTGATACCGTTTGGCTTCGTAGTCCGAGTTCAGCGATTTCAGGGCGTTGTCGAGTATTTCGGTAAAATAGGGGAGATCGTCGGGCGGGTTGCTGAACTCAATCAGCCACTCATGTGCGCCGCTGTCCGAATCGCCGAAATAAACCGGCCCGGCGGTGTATTCGCTGATGGCGGCGCCGGTCTTCGCACAGGCGCAGTCGAGTGCTTTCTGGGCATTGTCCACGATAAGCTCCTCACCGAAGGCATTGATGAAGCTGGTAGTCCTTCCGGTAATCCGTATCCTGTACGGATCGGTGGAGGTGAAGGTAATGGTGTCGCCGATTCTGTAGCGCCACAGGCCGGCATTGGTGGAGACGATCATGGCGTAATTGACTCCCGGCTCAACATCCCGGAGTTGAACCGGTCTGGCCTCGCCCTTCAGCGATTCATCAACCGTCTGAAACTCATAGAAGATGCCGTAATCCAGCATCAGCAGCATATCGTCGGCGCCGTTTCTGTCCTGAATTCCGAAAAACCCTTCCGAGGCGTTGTAGGTTTCCAGATAATTCATCGGGCCGGGAATCAGCCTTTCGTACTCAGCACGGTAGGGGCTGAAGCTGACGCCCCCGTGAACGAAGAGTTCGAGGTTGGGCCACACCTGCCTGATGTTCTGCTTTCCGGTGATTTCGAGGATGCGCTTCAGCAAAACAAGCGTCCATGAAGGAACGCCGGTAATGTTGGTAACATCCTCTCGGCTGGTTTCGGCAGCAATCTTCTCGATTTTATGCTCCCATTCGCTCATCAGCGCCACCGACAGGTCGGGGGTACGGATTAGCTCAATCCAGAAGGGCAGATTTTTCATCAGAATGGCGGATACATCGCCCACTATTGTGCCCGTTCCAATATTGTCGGGGAAGTGGGTGCCACCCATTCCCAGAACTTTGCCGGCAAAAATGCGGGTATCGGGATTGTTGGTGCAGTATATGGACAGCAGATCCTTGCCGCCTTTGTAGTGGCACTCCTCGAGCGCTTCCTGGCTTACGGGGATGAATTTGCTTTTGCCGCCGGTTGTTCCGGATGATTTGGCAAACCACTTTATGTCGGAATTCCACAGGATATTTTGCTCGCCTCTGCGCAGCCGTTCGATGTATGGCCTGAGGTCTTCGTAATCGTTTATCGGCACGCGGGCGGCAAAATCCGGATAACTGCCAATGTTGCCGTAGCCGTATTTCCGGCCCCATTCCGTATCTCTCCCGGCCTGAATCAGCCGCCTGAACCAGTCTTCCTGAACATCGTGCGGGTACTTCATGAAAAGCTCAAGCTGATGCATGCGCTTTTTCATAAACCACGATATTAACGAGTTAATCAGTGCCATTTCCGGTTGGTTTGTCTTTACAAAATTAAGGTTTAATCCTGAAAAGCCGAAGAGGTTTAAACGGAATAAACCATTTTTCCGGAAAATGTGATGACTTCCACAAAAAGTTGTTTGCAGCCGGATGGAAAAGCGGCAAAAGATCATCGGCCGGTTTTGAAGTGTGTCCGGATAACCGTATATTTGCATCAATGCCATATAAAGCAGCGGTATGATTACATTTCCAAATGCCAAGATCAATCTGGGGCTCAGGGTGCTGAGGAAGCGCCCCGACGGGTTTCACGACATTGAAACCATCTTCTATCCCATTGGCCTTACCGATGCTTTGGAGATTGTTCCTTCCGACGACGGAAAATTTTCATTTGCCCTTTCGGGGATGGCTTTGCCGGATGGCGGAGGCGACAACCTGTGTGTCAGGGCTTTCCGCATGATGCAGCAGCGCTATGACCTGCCTGAGGTGAAGATTTTTCTGCACAAGGTAATCCCTGCCGGAGCGGGACTGGGCGGTGGCTCATCCGATGCGGCATTTACCCTGAAGCTGACCCGCCGCCTCTTTGGCCTGAAGGTGAGCGATGATGAACTGAAAGGGATGGCAGCCGCTCTGGGCAGCGATTGTCCGTTTTTCATTGAAAATATCCCCTCTTTTGCTTCGGGAAGGGGCGAGGTGATGCAGGAGCTGCCCCTCACCCTGAAAGGGAAACACCTGCTGCTCGTAAAGCCGGATGTTGCCATCTCTACCCCCTGGGCGTACGGCGCAATCACCCCTTCGGGCGAACCGCTGCCGGCGGTGAATCTGCTGTTTGCCGGCTCCGCCTCGTGGAACCAACTGCTGAAAAACGATTTCGAAGCGGTGGTGATGGAGAAGTGCCCGGTGGTGAAGGAAATCCGTGATAAAATGACGGAAGCGGGCGCCTTTTATGCTGCCATGAGCGGAAGCGGCTCATCGGTCTTTGGCCTGTTCGACGAAAAACCCGCCCTTGGCCGGCACGATTTCGAAGGTATGTTTGTGTGGCAGGAGGTATTGCAGTAATTTCCCGGTTTTAATTGTTTCTTTTTCATCGGGTAGCCCGGCAGCGTAGCCGTTTGCGCGGAAATTTCCCGTGAATATCTTCAGAAACCGGTATAACTGCTACATTTGCCCGCCATCTTTTATGTTTAATCCTGTTGCAAACCTATGGCCATAAACCGCAAACCATCAGAAACGGTATCGGGAATTTTAAGCCTCTTCCCCTTATATCTGACCCTTGTGGTGAATTATCCGCTGCTGGTTGGTTTGCTGATGAATCATCTGCTGGTTGATGCCAGGCTGTTGCTAATCAACCTGATATGGCTTTCGGCCTTTATGGCTGCCGTACAACTGTTCAGGAGCAGGGCACTGTACCGGATAGCGGTGGTGGTAACCGGCATCGCTTCGGTTGCGGAGAGCCTGCACTGGCTTATCCTGAAAAGCCCCCTGTCGCAGTCGAGCCTGTTTGTGGTGGCCGCCACCAACCTGCAGGAGACCGTTGACTTCATGAATCTGAAGTTCGGCCTGAATCTGCTGTTGCTGATTCCGCTCCTTCTGGTCATTTACCTGGGATGGAGGTACAAACCGGAATTCACGCGCTTCCGTTTCCGGGGCATTGTTTATGGAGTGGTATTTGGTGTTTTTGCTGTTTTTATTGCCGAAAATGCATTGGGGGGCAGGCTGGTCCGCAAAGGGATTCCGCACTTTGCACGGGTCATTTTCAGCTTTCAGCAGGAGCGCCGTATGCTGCATCAATTCAGGGCTGAAGGTAAAGTGCAATATGTTGAGGCACACGCCAGTGTAAAACCGCTGACGGTGGTGCTGGTGATCGGTGAGTCGTCGAACCGGAATCACTGGCAGCTTTACGGCTATTCCAGACAAACCACCCCGCGGCTTTCAAAGCGCAGCGATATTTATATTTTTGACAATGTGGTGGCGGCGTTCTCAAATACTATTTCATCCATAATTGCCAGCCTCTCGGTAACTTCACCCGGCAATCCGGTGACTGAAAACGGCCGTTATGATATTTTTGATGTGTTCAAATCCGCCGGTTTTACCACCTACTGGATTTCAAACCAGGCGCCGGTCGGAGTCTGGGAAAATGCGGTAACGGAGTTTTCGCGGAAATCGGACCATGAACTGTTCGTAAATCTGGCGGCAAACAGCTCGATGGAATCGATGTTTACCCGCTCTTACGATGAACTTCTGTTCAGCCCGGTTGAGAAAATCCTGAAAAGCGATGAACCGCTGAAGTTTCTGGTGGTGCAAACCATGGGTAACCATGCAGCTTATAAGAAGCGTTATCCGCCTGAGTATGAACGCTTTCGCGGAGACGGCAAAAAGGAAAGAACCATTGCCGAATACGACAACAGCATTCTGTATCACGACTTCTTTCTCGACTCCCTGCTGAAAATCGTGGAGACCAATGCGCCGGAGTCGGTGCTGCTCTATGCCTCTGACCATGGCGAGAATGTTTATGACGAGAACGATGAAGCCGGGCATACCTTCTCCGGAAGATTGCCAAAGGCAAATGTGGAAATTCCGTTCTTCATCTGGTTTTCCACTGATTATTCAAAAACAATGGATACTGAAGAGGTACGGAACCGCAGAAGCTATCCCTATGTTACGGATAATCTGTTCCACACCCTTACGGAGCTTGGTAAAATTGAAACGCCCCTGCTGAAACCTTCGGCCAGCCTGTTCAATCCGGCATTTGATACGGGCCGGAAACGGATACTTGAGGACGGCTATGACTATGATCAGTAAAGGAAACTGCTGATTATCCGCTTCCTGAAGAAATGTAATCGTCAGTTTACTTGGGTGCAATTTTAATCAGGTAGATGCTCAGCAGGCCGAAAAGGAGGTTGGGAATCCAGACCGCCACGGCCGGCGGAAGGTTGCCGAAAGTGGCAAAAACGGTGGTAACCTGCATGAAGAGGATAAATGCAAAACATATGGTAATTCCTACCCCCAGGTTGAATCCGGTGCCTCCCCTCACTTTCCGGCTCGACAGCGAAACGCCGATAAGCGTCAGGATAATGGTGGCAAACGGAAAGGCAATCCGCTTGTGTTTTTCAATCTGAAACTGCATCAGGTTACCGGATCCGCGCATCTCTTCCATATCGATAAAATCGCGCAGCTCACGGTAATTCATGTAGATGGCATCATCCACATCCACCGCAAAATCGCTGGGTTTCAGGTTCAGCAGGGTGTCAATCTCCTTTCCGCGGGTGATTTTTTCCCCGTTTTCCAGTATTTGCCGCCGGGTCCAGTTTTCAATCTTCCACATGCCCGAAACACTGTCCCACCGCAGGAAATCGCTGTTCAGCTTGTATTCCAGCTGCTCGTCATTGTACCCCTCCAGGCTGAAGCGATAGCCCGACTGCTGCTTCATGTCGAAACTCTCCACATAAGCAAAAACGCCCGGGCTTATCTGCATGTGGATGTTGTTCGATTTTACATTCCGCTGGCTTTTCAGATACTTGTTCTGAAACACCTGCATGTTTTTGCTGGTTTCGGGAATCACAAAATTGGTGAGAACGAACGACATCATGGCCAGAAACAGCGATGCAATGAGGTAGGGCCTCAGCAACCGCCTGAAACTAACGCCGCTGTTGAGAATGGCAATGATTTCCGTGTTGGCTGCCATTTTCGAGGTGAAGAAAATCACAGAAATAAAGGTGAACAGCGCACTGAAAAGGTTGATGAAGTAGGGGATGAAGTTGGCGTAATACTGGAAGATTATGGCGCTGAGCGGCGGCTTCCGTTCCAGGAAGTCGTCGATCTTCTCGGAAATATCGAAAATAATGATGACTACGGCAAGCAGGGCAATGGCATAAAAGAAGGTGCCAAGAAACTTACGGATGATGTAGATATCGAGTTTTTTCATGCTGCTTTGCCGGTTCCGGTATTTGAAAACGATGCTGCTCCCGGTTTATTATAGCCGTTGTGCCAGGCGTTTTACCATTTCATCCTTCCATATGCTGAAAGTGCCGTCCATGATTTTCCGGCGCGCTTCATCCACAAGCCAGAGGTAAAAGGCGATGTTGTGCTGACTGGCTATCATGGGGCCGAGAATTTCTCCGGCATTGAAAAGGTGCCTGAGGTAGGCCCTGCTGTATGCGCTGTCAACAAACGATGTGCCATCGGGGTCGAGGGGCGAGAAATCGGATTTCCACCGCTCGTTTTTCAGGTTTATGATGCCGTTCCGTGTGAAGATCATGCCGTTGCGCCCGTTTCGGGTGGGCATTACACAATCGAACATATCCACTCCCTGCGAGATTCCTTCCAGAATGTTGACCGGCGTGCCCACTCCCATCAGGTAGCGCGGTTTGTCCTTGGGTAGGATGTTGCAAACCAGTTCGGTAAGTTCGTACATGGTTTCAACGGGTTCACCTACCGCCAGTCCGCCAATGGCATTGCCGTCGGCCCCGCATGATGCAATTTTCTCCGCCGACTTTATCCTCAGGTCCCTGTACACGCTCCCCTGAACGATGGGGAAAAGCGACTGCCGGTAGCCATACAGTGGTTCGGTTTCGTCAAAGCGCACCAGGCAGCGGTCGAGCCAGCGATGCGTCAGCTCCATCGATTTTTCGGCATAGCTGTAATCGCAGGGATAGGGGGTGCACTCGTCAAAAGCCATCATAATGTCCGCACCAATGGTTCGCTGAATGTCCACCACCCTTTCGGGGCTGAACATGTGCCTCGAGCCATCAATATGCGACTGAAATATCACCCCCTCTTCCTTCATTTTGCGGCGGTCGGTAAGCGAATAAACCTGAAATCCGCCGCTGTCGGTCAGGATGGGCTTGTTCCACCCGTTGAATTTGTGCAGCCCGCCGGCGCCCCTCAGAATATCCAGCCCCGGCCTCAGGTAGAGATGGTAGGTGTTGCCCAGGATGATGCGCGCCTTCACATCCTCATCCACATCGCGGATGTGAACCGCTTTCACCGTTCCGGCGGTACCTACTGGCATAAAAACGGGGGTGGCTATTTCGCCGTGGCAGGTGGTGATTACCCCGGCACGGGCATGGCTTTTGGGATCAGTGCTTTGCAGGCGGAACTCCATGTATGGCTGACTTTGTTAAGGCCTGCAAAGTTAGCAATCTTCCGTTCACCGGCAGCACTGTTTTTTCGGGCTGATGCCGGAAAAGGCTGAATGGCAGGTGCAACGGACTGAATTCCGGTAATAATCTGCAAAAGGCCCCGGACAGGGGAGAAGGGAAATTGGGATAAAAGATGGTTTGGAAGTTTGGATGAGGGTGTAATTTCGGAAAGTCAGAAAGGAACAGGAGTCAAATTGTTCTTTTTCGAAAAAAAACGGTACCTGATGAAATGTTCACATAATTTATTTGTTCACGAATCGTGAACATCGTATTTCTGTGAAAAAAAATAGCTGAAAAAAAAAGGAAACCATGCCTATTGCATTTGGTAATACACGATAAACTACTGGTATTTAAGTGGTTTTGAAGGATGACAGCACGCAGGAAGGCAAGCTGACTTTTACCGAAAATGGACAAAAAGTTGCGTTTTGTGCAGAGTAGAAAGGGGAACTGAGAACCCTTCATTTGCAGCAGAAAGCAGAGTGTTTTAGACAGGATTCGAATATTTGTTTTTACTCCTGCTGTTCTCACCCTTTGAATTTGCTGCCTTCCTCCCGCTGATTAATGATTCTCCAACATATCGAATCAATCTGATATCGGGAAGCCGCTATTGTTGAAAACTTGTCGGTTTCAATTCAATGGCTTTGGGTAAATTTGCACCGCTAAAATCAAGTTTATGGCCTGGCTGGAAAGCATACTTTCATCTCCTTTTATCATTCTGATCTGGGTGCTACTGGCTTCCTTGCTGATTCAGCTTATCTATTACTGGGCTATTTTCAGCCGGCTGGCGTTTTACAGCGCTTCGAAGCGGCAGTTCAGCGACAAAAAAGAGCCGGTTTCGGTGGTTATCTGCGCAAAAAACGAGTACCATAACCTGGTTCGCTTTCTCCCTCAGGTACTTGAGCAGGATTACCCCGAGTATGAAGTGGTGGTGGTAAACGACGCCTCCGACGACGATACTTTCTACCTGCTTCGTGAACTGAGCGAGAAATACAGCCGCCTGAAAGTGGTTACCATCTATCAGAACCTGAATTTTTTTACCGGAAAGAAATACCCCTTATCCCTCGGCATCAAATCGGCGCAGTATGAAACGGTATTGCTCACCGATGCCGACTGCTATCCCTCGGGGAGCGGCTGGATTGAAAGCATGCAGTCGGCTTTTACCGATAAAACCGGTGTTGTGCTGGGCTATGGCGCCTACATCCCTCAGCCCGGCCTTCTGAACAGGCTTATCCGCTTCGACACACTGCATGTGGCGATGCAGTACCTGTCACTTGCTCTGGCCGGGATGCCCTATATGGGCGTTGGCCGCAACCTTGCCTACCACCGCGAACTGTTCTTCAGGGCGGGCGGTTTTATGAAACATTACAAGATAACTTCGGGCGATGACGACCTGTTCATCAATCAGGTGGCACGGAAAAGCAACACCCGTATTCAACCTGCGCCCGAAGCGGTAACCTATTCCAAACCAAAACAGACTTTCGGCTCGTGGTTCAGGCAAAAAAAGCGCCATCTGACAACCGGCGGTTTGTACCGGACTCCGCATAAAGTGGTTCTCGGCCTGTTTTCGTTTTCGCAACTGCTCTTTTTCGGGCTTCTCATTGCACTGGCGCTGCTTGGCGTTGACTGGATGCTGCTTACGGGAATCTACCTGTTACGGCTCATTACCCAGTTTATCATCATTAAAAAGTGCATGATCAGGCTGGGCGAGAAAAATTTCCTGTTACTTTTCCCGTTTTTTGAGATATTTATGTTGGTAGCCAACCTGATGTTGGGATTTGCAGGGTTGTTTACACGGAAGACACAATGGTAAATAAAAGCAAAACAGGAGAAGCCGCAGAACGGGATTATGCACTGGTTATACGCGCCAGGGAGGGCGATCAGAAGGCGTATGCCGGCCTGATGGCCCTGTACGAGGACCAGGTTTACCATTTTTTGCTCAACAGGGTGAATGATTCGCTGATTGCCGAAGATCTGACCATAGAAACATTTGGTAAGGCATTCCGCAACCTGCACCGCTTTTCGCCGGATTATGCCTTCAGTACCTGGCTTTTTCGGATTGCCCTGAACCATTGCATTGATTTTCAGCGAAGGCAGAAAAACAACCCTTATGAACGGGATGGCGTCGGCAAGCAGCAGATGCAAACCGAGGTTGCCGACGAAACGCCCGATCCGGAAGAGAGTTTCATCCGGGAGCAGCGTCTCAATCTGATGCGCGAAACCATTGAAAAGCTGAAGCCGCATTACCGTATGCTCATAGAACTCAGGTATTTCGATGAGCTTTCGTACGAAGAGATTGCCGAAAAGCTTGAGCTGCCGATTGGTACGGTCAAGGCACAGCTGTTCCGCGCAAGGGATCTGCTCTATCAGATACTCTCAGGCTCACGCGAATTATAGGGAATTGCGGTTATTTTCCATTTTTTTCGTAACCATCCAGTACCTTCTCCATCTCCGTAAATCCCAGTTCAATCAGCTCCTTCGAACGGTGGAAATCGAATGTGTCGGCCAGGTTAACCGGCAGGTTCAGCAAAATTTCGGGGCTCTGATGCTGCAGGGCGTAGTTGGTCAGCTGGTGCTGCATCAGTTCGAATGAGTGGGTTACAATATCGAAGATGCCGCTGGCTTTATTTCTTTTCGGATGGCCGCCCGTCATGCTGTTCCATTTCGCGTTGATCAGTTTCCTGGTTTTGCTGATGGCGCTGTCGGAGGTGTTCTTTTGCGGTTTGTAGCTTTCGTTTCTGGGTGCATTCACATTTACGGCAACCACAATATTGCCTTTGGGCAGATGAACCCGTTCTATCGGAAGGGGATTTACCACGCCTCCGTCAACCAGCAGGGTGCCATTCAGATTTACCGGGGTGAGGATGCTTGGGATGGCGCTGGAAGCCCTGATGGCGGTAAGCAGATCGCCTTCCGTGATGACTACTTCGGAGTGGTTTACCAGGTCGGCTGCGACCACTGCAAGGGGAAGCGGAAGGTCTTCGATATTTACCTCGCCGACGAAATCCCGTAGGGTTCCGAATACCTTTTCGCCTTTGATAATGCCCGATTTACCCACCACCAGGTCGGAAAGCCTGATGATGTCGAAGCGCGAGAGGCTGCACATAAACTCGCGGAAGCGTTCCAGGTTGCCGCTGGCGTACATGCCGCCCACAATGGAACCCATGGAACTGCCGGCAACGGCGGTGATGTTATATCCCCGTTTCAGCAGGGCATCAATGGCGCCGATGTGCGTCAGACCCCTTGCCCCGCCGCTCGATAAAACCAGTGAAACATTGCGGGATATCTTTTTCATGGTATTAAATCTGTGATTTTCAGGATTTTTACTTCATTGCAGAATTCAGGCTCCCGGCTGCAGACCGAAAGTTTATAGCCCTGCTCAAATGGCAGGTTCTTCAGAAAATAGCCTTCCGCTTCCGGGTCGTCGGTAAGGCGGAAACCGCCATTGCGCTGCTGAACAACAGTAAATGAGGAGAGGCTTTTGGTAAGTCCCTTTCCCGTGGCTTTCAGGAAACTCTCCTTCAGCGTCCAGAGTGTGAAGAAGATATGCGCCTTTTCATCTTCATCCCTTGCTTGTTGAAGCCACTTTTTCTCAGCCGGCGAGAAGAAACGGTAGGCCACTCCTTCCGGCACTTTTCGCATCATCTCTACATCCACTCCAACCGGCAGGGGCGACAGTGCAACCGCTACCCAGTCGCCCGAATGGCTCATATTCAGGAAGATGCCGTCAATTCCCCAGGGGGCCGGTTTCCCTTTCTCTCCTGAAGGGAAACTCCTGCCGGCATAATCATTTCCGGTAGCCTGACCGAGCAGAAACCGCATGGCAACTTCGCCGACCAGGCTTCGCTGCGAATCGCGGATACGCGCAAAACGGCCGGCCTTCTCCCTGATCTCATAGGGAACCAGACGGTTAAGCGAAGAAGAAAGTGCCTCGAAATCTGTATCGGAAATTAACGGAATGACAAAAACATCGGTCATGATCAGGCCAGGCTTATACTCTATTTATACGATTTCTGAGGCAAAATGTTACGGAGGGTTGCAGTTTAGTGTTTTTTCAGCTTTCGGGCAAACAGCCTGATGACATTGGCATCGCCGCGGTGGAACGGCCCTTCGTTAAGGGTAACCACCTCTTCGCCGAATTCGATGAAGTCCAGTTCACTGAAATCCTGCCTGATTGCCTCTCTGTCGTACAGCATGGCCGGCGATTTTGGCCCGCCGCTGTTATTGTATATTTGTTTTTTGGTAAAAGCTTCCACAATCAGGTAACCATCGGGTTTTAGCAGACTGATAAGCCGGCGGTGAATCTGTCTTCTCTGGTTTTCATGTATATGTACGAATATCAGGGCGATTACATCGAATGGCCCGCCGGAAGGCAGGTGATTTGCCAGGTCTCCGAGCTGGTAACTGATGCAAACCCTCTGTTCGGTTGCAAGCTTCAGTGCTTTTTTCCGGCCTTCGCTGCTTTGGTCAAAAGCGTACACATTCCATCCGAGACGCGCTGCATAAACGGCATTTCGCCCCTCGCCTTCGGCCGGAAACAGAATACTGCCGGCCGGCAATCCGTTTAATTTGCCGGCAAGCCAGCGGTTGGGCTGCGTTCCGTAAACATAGGCCGGCGAAGCATATCGTTCATCCCAGTGTTCTCTCATCTCACAATGATGCTTTTGATTTCAGAATAAACAGTTGTAGCCGGATTTAAGTTCGGGAATGACTGATATTTTATCATTTATGAAAATTCCTGAATTTTAATTCGTTAAAATGGATTCAGCCTCTTTTCTGATTCTTTCCCAGGCTTCCTCCACATGCCTTTTTTCAACATTGGTCTGCGCAATAACCATGCGCAGGGTGTATTTCCCGCCCACTTTGGTGTGCGTCATGTAAAGCTTTCCGGAGGCGTTCAGCGATTGCAGCAGCTTCTGGTTGAGGTGGTTGATCTCTTCTTCGCCGGTTATGCCTTCGGGCAGGTAGCGGAAACATACGGTGCTGAAGTTCACCGGCGCCAGCAGTTCAAAATCATCCCTTTTTCTTATCTCCTCTTCCAGCCAGTGAGCCAGTTCTATGTGCTTTCTTACCTTTTCGCGGATACCCTCAACCCCGAAGTTGCGGATGACGAACCATAGCTTCAGCGCCCTGAATCTCCTTCCGAGTGCCACGCCCCAGTCGCGATAGTCGTTTACCAGCCCGCGGGTGGAGGTTTTCAGGTATTCGGGAAGTATTTCGAATGTGCGGATGAGCAGTTCCGGATCCCTTACGAAATAGGCGGAACAATCGAAGTTGGTGAACATCCATTTGTGGGGATTGAACACATAGCTGTCGGCAAGTTCGAGGCCCCGTGCGTGGTGCCGCATTTCGGGCAGCACCAGCGCAGTGCCGCCGTAGGCTGCATCCACATGAAACCAGATATTGTGTTTCCGGCAGATGCTTCCAATTTCGGGAAGCGGGTCAACGGCGGTTGTGCCGGTCGTCCCTATGGTGGCTACCACGCAAACCGGCGTAAAGCCTGCATTCAGATCGACGGTGATGGCTTCTTCCAGTGCTGCCGCATCCATGGCGCAAACTTCGTTTACCGGAATCTTCACTACATTTCTGCGGCCGATGCCGGCAATTTTGGCGGCCTTTTCAACCGAAGAGTGAGTTTCCGATGAGCAGTAAACCCTCAGTTTTTCGCTGCCCGAAATGCCATGCTCATTGGTACTGAAACCGGTAGCCCTCTCGCGGGCGGTCAGCAGGGCAGCCAGCGTCGAGGCCGAAGCGGTATCCTGAATCACTCCGGTCCAGTTTTCGGGCAGCCCGCACATCTGCTTCAGCCAGTTCATCACCTTCTCTTCCAGCTCTGCGGCGGCGGGTGAGGTTTCCCATATCATGCACTGCAGGCCGAGTGCCGCCGTAAGCATCTCTGCAAGCAGACTGGGATAGCTGGTGTTGGCCGGGAAATAGGCAAAGAATGAAGGATGCTGCCAGTGGGTAACCCCCGGCATGATGATGCGTTCAAAATCGGCCATGATTTCGGCCATCCCCTCAGCCGTAGCGGGCGGCTGACCGGGCAGTTGCGCACCGGTTTCGCCCGGCTGCACCCGAGATTTTACGGGATATTTTTCAATCTCTTCAAAATAGTCGGCAATGCGGTCTGCCATTTTACGGGCTTCAGCCCTGAACTCTTTGCTATCCATAAGTTTATCGGTTTATTATCCGGTTAGCGGTTGACCGGACGGTTTCCAGCAACAATTTCAGCTCTCCGGCGGTAGTCAGGGGATTCATCAGGCTGACGCGAAGGTAGGTATCGCTGCTAACCTGGGTCTGAACGATGTAAAATCCGGCCTCTTCAAGGATTTTGCGGCGAATGGCGGCGGTAAGTTCATTCAGGTCGCCGGTGAAGTTTTCGGGTACGAATCTGAAACAGACGATGTTGCCATCCGGCGGAACGGCCAGCTCAAATCCTGCAGTTCCGGTAATCAGTTCCGCAAACTCCTGCCCCAGGTCGTAGGTGGTGGTAATGTAATCCCTGAAAACCTGTTCGCCGAATAATTTAATCAGCGCAAACACCTTTACGCCCATCATTTTCTTGGTGCATTCCAGGGCGCGGCCGGCGCTGTCGTACCAGGGTTTTGAGATTCCGCTTCCCAGCAGATACTCTGCTTTCTGGGCGAAAGTCTCCGAAGCATGTTTTCCGTTTTTGAACAGCACGGCGGTGGTAAGCGCCGGGGTCAGCATCATCTTGTGAAAATCGATCACCACCGAATCGGCACGCTCAATGCCGCGGGTCAGGTGGCTGTATTTATCCGTCATGGCCGCAGCTCCGCCATGCGCCCCGTCGATGTGGAACCAGAGGCCGTTTTCTTCGGCAAAATCGGCCATAATGTCCAGCGGGTCGTAGGTACCGGTTGAGGTGGAACAGGCGTTGCCTGCCAGTGCAATCACATTCAGGCCGTCGGCCCTGGCTTTGGCAAGGGTTTCGCCAAGCCGTGAGGTGTCCACCTGCATGCGGCTGTTCACCGGAATTTTCACCACTCCCTTCTCACCCCAGCCCATGATGTGGGCGGCACGGGCCACACTGTAATGCGCCTCTTCCGATACCATCAGCGCCAGCGGTGCGCCGTCCAGATGGCCCTCTTTCCAGACATTGTAGCTGCACATGGCCTGGCGGGCTGCCAACAAGCCGGTAAGGTTTCCGGCTGATCCGCCGGAAGTCAGTATCCCTTCGGCGGTTTCCGGCATCCCGATTTGCCGCGCCAGCCAGTCGGTTACCGCCCTTTCAATGGCCGACGAAGCCGGCCCCATTTCGTAAACCGCCATGCCGTTGTTCAGCAGAGCCTCAATCAGCTCCGTAAGTGCAGCCACCGGCGAAGGAGGTACCACCTGATGCCCCATATACCGGGGATGGTGGATATGAATGGACTGATCTATAATGGTTTTGTAAAACTCCTGGAGGTTGAATCCCTCCTTTTTGAGTTCATTTTTCCAGAAAGCGGCCATCGCCTCAGGCTCCGATGGAGGAAGCACCGGCATTGGCGCGGCAGCCATACTGTCGTTGAGGTAATCGGCAAGCAGATCGATGAGCTTATGCCCTTCGCGACGGAACTCCCCGGCGTCGAATGCACGGTGTAGCAGTGGGTTCATTGCAGGATGTCGTGTTGTGTAAAAACAGGTAAATCAGAATTTTAAGTGCAGAAAATAGTCGCTGTTTCCAAAACCGGACAGCTTTGTAAACCGCAATTTCTCCTGCAGGACTACAATATTACAAAAATTGATTGCTGCCTCCGGGTATTTTTCGGGGCATTTTTTTGTGAATATGAATCAGACCGGCATTCCTGAAAAGGGGTATCTGAATCCGGTTATTTTCGGCTTCCCCGTTTACAAAATCCTTATTACCTTTGTTGCACCATTTGTCAGGCGATTTTCACAGACATACATAATATATTATGCAACTTTCAGAATTTCAGCAGGCAATTCGCAACGGAATCCCTGCATTGCTCCCTGAACCCAAACCGATTGATAACAGTGTAAGCCATGCGCCCGTTCGTAAGGATATTCTTACCGTTGAGGAGAAAAAGCTTGCCCTGCACAATGCACTGCGTTATTTCGATCCGGTGCATCACAAGACACTGGCGCCTGAATTTGCCGAAGAACTCAGAAAATACGGACGCATCTATATGTACAGGTTCCGCCCTGATTATGAGATGTATGCCCGTCCGATTGAGGAATATCCGGCAAAATCGAAGCAGGCGGCCGGAATTATGCTTATGATTCAGAACAACCTCGACCCGGCCGTGGCTCAGCATCCCCACGAACTGATTACCTACGGCGGCAATGGTGCGGTGTTCCAGAACTGGGCGCAATATTTGCTAACCATGCAATATCTGTCGGAAATGACCGATGAGCAAACATTGGTAATGTATTCCGGCCATCCGATGGGGCTCTACCCATCGCATAAAGATGCGCCCAGGGTAGTGGTAACCAACGGTATGGTCATCCCCAACTACTCGAAGCCGGACGACTGGGAACGCTTCAATGCACTGGGGGTGTCGCAGTACGGACAGATGACGGCGGGATCGTATATGTATATCGGGCCCCAGGGCATCGTGCACGGAACCACCATCACCGTTCTGAATGCCAGCCGAAAGATATCGGAACAGGGTGAAGATACCGGAGGAAAGCTCTTTGTAACTTCCGGGCTTGGCGGAATGAGCGGTGCTCAGCCAAAAGCCGGAAATATTGCCGGAGTAGTTACCATATGTGCCGAAATCAATCCGCATGCCGCACACAAGCGGCACAGCCAGGGCTGGGTGGATGAAATTACCGACAATGTGGATCATGCCATTGATCTGGCCATCCGCTATCGAGAAGAAAAGAAGGCACATTCCATTGCCTATCTGGGCAATATCGTTGATTTGTGGGAGAGGCTGGCTGAGCGCGATATTCATGTTGATCTTGGTTCTGACCAGACATCGTTGCATAATCCGTGGGCCGGCGGTTATTATCCCGTAGGATTATCCTACGAGGAGTCGAATGAGATGATGGCACACCAGCCTGAGGAGTTCAGAAAAAGAGTACAGGAAACCCTGAGGCGCCACGTTGCTGCGGTGAATACCCTCAGCGGCAGGGGAATGTACTTCTTCGACTACGGAAATGCATTCCTGCTTGAATCGGGCAGGGCAGGAGCCGATATTTTTAAAACCGACGGCAGCTTCAAATATCCCTCTTATGTTCAGGATATTATGGGGCCAATGTGCTTCGACTACGGATTCGGGCCTTTCCGTTGGGTTTGTACTTCAGGAAAGCCGGAAGATCTCGATACCAGCGACCATATTGCCATGCAGGTTCTTGAAGAAATCGCTTCGACGGCACCGGATGAAATCAGTCAGCAGATGAAAGATAACATTCAGTGGATTAAAGGTGCGAAGGAAAATAAGCTGGTGGTTGGCTCACAGGCCAGGATATTGTATGCCGATTGCGAAGGAAGAACAAAAATAGCTGCCGCTTTTAACAAAGCCATTGCCGATGGACGACTCTCGGCTCCGGTAGTGCTGGGCCGCGACCATCACGATGTCTCCGGCACCGATTCACCTTTCCGTGAAACCTCAAATATTTACGACGGAAGCAGCTTTACCGCCGATATGGCCGTGCATAATGTGATCGGCGATTCATTCCGCGGGGCTACCTGGGTGTCGCTGCACAACGGAGGCGGCGTTGGCTGGGGCGAAGTAATCAACGGTGGTTTTGGTATGCTGCTCGACGGAAGTGCCGACAGCGACCGCAGGCTGCGCTCCATGCTGCACTGGGATGTGAACAACGGCATCAGCCGCAGATCATGGGCAAGAAACGAAGGCGCCATCTTTGCCATTAAACGGGCAATGGAAGCCGAACCACGGCTGAAAGTTACCCTTCCCAGTTTTGCCGATGACGCTCTCATCAACGCAATGTTTTGATAAATTGACATTCTGAATAATACAGCCGGACTGGATTTTTCAGTACCGGCTGTTTTTTTTTATCATACTGCGGAATTAATTGGATATTTTAACCACCGGTATTATTTATTCATCCGGAGGTAATTCAATAAGAATGGGCTTTAGCCCATTCACAAAATGCAAACGACATCACCCGGACTTTAGCCCACCAAACGATTCTCTGTTCCCTGAATTAACTTCGTTGAGAACTTTGCCATTTATAATTTTAATTAATTGTAACTGAGTTATTTATCTGTGATTATCCGTCAAATCCGTGTAATCAGTGTTCCAT
>LUZO01000127.1 GCA_001603685.1 Bacteroidales bacterium Bact_23 | reverse complement strand
GCCAATGGCCTGCATTTGATTGGAAAAACGGAATTTTATCCGGAAATGATTATGACTTTCTACTGATTTCTACATTGATTATTATATTGACTATTTTCGTAGTTCAAATTATATCCATACTATTTGGTCTGTTTCCGTATGAAAAGAAGAATTGTAGCCTTGTTGTTTCTGCTTGTATTGCTTGCATTGCCTCTGATTGTTCCTGCCCAGATCAGCAGCGGAGGAACGCCTCCGGGCCTGGTTCGGGGATATCGTCTAAGCGAACCCGCATTTGAAAAAGTAATGGCTCCCGATATCAGGCTTCTGAATCGAGAAGATGAGCAACAGGAGCCCGGAACGCCAGAAAGGATGGGGGTGAGCCTGCCGGTTGCATTCTCGCCGGATAATTCGGGAACCTGGAGCCGGCTCGACAACGGAACCCGTGTCTGGCGGCTTAAAGTGATGTCGGAAGGCGCCATCGGGCTGGGGCTCTATTTCAGAAATTTTCATCTTGCTCCCGGAACCTCTCTTTTTGTTTATTCCGACGACGGCAGCCATGTTATAGGTGCCTTTACTTCGGAAAATAACCGCTTCGATGGCTTTTTTGCCACTGAAGTCGTTAAAGGCGACTGCATTGTGATTGAATATGCCGAGCCGTTTGCAACCACCGGAACCTCCGGCTTTTTAATTGAGGAACTGCTCTATGTATATCGCCCCATGCGATTTCCGGGCGATCAGATGAATCCTGCCGACCGCGCCGGAGACTGCCAGGTGAATGTTGCGTGCAGCGAAGGCGATAACTGGCAGGGAGAGGCAAGAAGCGTAGTGCGCATCCTGATTAAAATCGGATGGTCATCATACTGGTGTTCAGGGGTAATCATGAATAACACCGCTTCCGATTATATTCCATATATTCTCACCGCCGACCACTGCGCCAATGCAAAGGATGGCTATGCTACACCGTCAGATCTGGCCAGGTGGATCTTTTACTTTTTGTATCAGACCGATAAATGCAGCAATAACGGAAACGGCGGCGATTTTACCAAAACCATGACGGGTGCGCGGAAAATTGCCAGCAGTTCGCCCCGCGGAAATAATGGCAGCGATTTTTATTTGCTGCTGCTCGGCGAAAGCATTCCTCCGGGATATGAACCCTACTATGCCGGTTGGGATATTTCGGGGATGGCAAGCCAGTCGGGGGTGAGCATACACCATCCGGCGGGCGATGTCAAGAAGATTTCGACCTATACCACAACGCTTACCAACAGCCAGTGGGGATCCAATCCGGGAACGCACTTCAGGGTTTTGTGGAGCGCCACCGAAAACGGGCACGGAACCACCGAGGGAGGCTCCTCCGGCTCACCGCTTTTCAACAGTCAGGGGAGGGTTATCGGGCAGCTTACCGGCGGCGATTCCGGCTGCTCGAATCTGGAAGGACCCGATTATTACGGCAAAATTTCCTATTCCTGGATGATGAACGGCGGTGCGGACAGCGTTCGGCTGAAACCCTGGCTCGACCCCCTGAACACCGGACTTACCTTTATTGATGGCTCGGTAAACGAAAAGCAGGTGGTGGCGCGTTTTATTGCCGATACCACCGTGGTTGCTGTTGGCACACGGGTAAGTTTTTCCGATTACTCGCTTGGAAATCCGGAAAGCTGGCAGTGGTATTTTGAGGGTGGAGAACCCTCTGAATCAATGCTGGCCAATCCGGGCAACATAACTTATAATAATCCGGGAGTTTTTAAGGTAAAACTTACGGTTACCAACCAGTTCAGCACCGATAGCCTGGTCAGGGAGAAGTACATCAGGGTGGTGCCGGATGTGTTTCCCAATCCTGCGCAGGAAAGCTTTTTTGTGATGCTTGGGCAATATACTTCAGGGCCTGATGAAATCAGGGTGTACGACACCCGTTCACGGCTGATGTATCAGGCTGAAGGAATTCCTGCCGGAAGCAGGTTTCATCATATCAGCAGCGCCGGATGGCCCTCAGGCCTCTATATTGTGGTGGTGAAAAACAAGGATGGCGTTTTCCCTGCAAAGCTGATGAAGGTGAACAGGTAAGCGCGTTCAGGACTCCTGTTACCTGTCTTTCCAGCGGTCGATGGTAATAAACAGGGTGTCGGCTTGGCCCATCGGGAATTGCCGGTTTGGAATATCTTTTCCGGATAAACCGGTTTCCACGCTGGCCCAGTTTCCTCTGGTGAATTTGAATTCAATAACCTCTTTGTCGGATGCAAGTGTAAGATATTGCCTTCCTGAGTTATCGGCCTGGAATTTATTCTGTATATCACCCGGATTCCAGTTGTTGAAATTTCCGGCAATATAAACCGGATCTCCCGGCCGGCTGTTTTTTGGAAGGCCGGTAATTGCAAATACCACTTTTTTTATGGGTTTAATCCGGATGCTCCGCCAGGCTTTTATTGAAACAAAAGTGGTATCCTGTTTATTGAAACACAGTTTCCGGTTGTCCGTATCTTTCCCCGAAAGGTCTGTTTCAACCGACTCCCAGTTGCCAAGCGTGAATTTATAATCCATGCATTCATCCTGCTTGTCGAGCCGGATAAAGAATTCTCCGTTCCTGTTCTTCTGCATGATGTAATGGTAATCGCCCGGATTCCAGTTGTTGAATGACGAAGCCAGATATATCATTGCATTTTCAGGAGTATTGGCAGGGAGCTCCCTGATAATGATTGTTTTTTGAATACAGTTCATGGGCTCCTTATCACCCCAGGCAAAAACGGTGTCTCTGACTATCTCATTTACTCCGTATTGCAGTGAGCGGTTCCCCGTTTCGTAACCGCATTCGTTTTTTTCAACGGTTGTCCAGTCGCCACGGGTAAATTTGTATTCCAGTTCGCCGATTCCTCTCGGGAGTGAAATGGAGTAGGTCCCGTTTTCGTTTCGCTGCATTTTGTACCTCGGATCGCCCGGATCCCATCTGTTGAAGTTCCCGGTGATAAAAATTACGGCATTATCGCCGGTGTTTGCCGGGATTTGCTCCAGTATTACCTCCTGACGGTAACATGAAGTCAGCATCAGAATCAGAAAAATAACTGAAACAATACTGGTTATATATTTATACAGGCGGTTTGTTTTCATCTTATCTGGTTTTAGCGATCCAGCCAATCAATAAAGTCCTTTACGCGTGCCCTGCTGACATAAACCGGTTCTGCCGCGGCAGGCGTCAGTTCAGTAAGAAGCCTTCCGTTAAAATGCCGGCTGACCTTCGCAATGCTGCTGATATGCGCGATGTAGCTGCGGTTTATCCTTGTGAAAAAGCGGGGGTCAACAAGCGTAGCTATCTGGTCGAGCGTGTATTCAATAATGTATCTGTGGTTGCTCTTTGTAGTGAGAAATACCACATTTTCTTCAGCCAGAAACCATGCAATATCCTGAACATCAATGTGTTTTATCTGGTCGCCAATGCGTACCAGAAACCTGGTTTTGTAATCGCTCAGTGCCGGTTTCAGCAGTTGTTCGAGCCTTGAAAAATCAATAGCGGACTGTGTTCCCTGGCTGTATGTTTTACGGATATCTTCAAACTTATCCAGTGCGGCTTTCAGTTCTTCGGGTTTAACCGGTTTCAGCAGATAATCGATGCTGTTCAGCCTGAATGCCCTGATGGAATATTCATCATAAGCGGTGGTGAATATTACCGGGCACATAATTTTGTTGTGCCTGAAGATTTCGAAGCTCAGCCCGTCAGATAACTGGATGTCCAGAAAAATCAGATCCGGAAGACGGTTGTTTTTTAGCCAGTCAATGGTTTCTTCAATTGAATCGGTACATCCTGCAATTTCAATTGCATAACCCGAAGCTGAAAGTAGTCTCTTCAGCTCCTGTTGGGCAAATGGCTCATCTTCAACAATCAGGACTTTCATTTCATTCAGATTAAAGGCACTTTTACAAGAAATTCATCGGTTGTTGCAATTATCTCTACTGGTCGTTGGGTTAAAAACCCGTATCTGCTGACAATGTTTTTTAATCCCAGGGCAGTGGAGTTCTCCCCATGCAGTTTCTTTTGCAGGTTGTTCCTTACATTCAGGTATGCATCGCCGGAGGTGAAGATATCAATGTGCAACGGGTTCTTTGCCGAGATTACATTGTGCTTTACCGCATTTTCGATAAGCATTTGTAAAGTCATGGGTGCAACCAGCCGGTTCAGCATAGTCTCGTCCGGATTGAGCGACAAAATTAGTTTTTTGTCGAACCGGAGCTGATAAAGGTAGATAAATGACCTGATGAAACGGAGCTCTTCTTCGAGGGTAATGGTTTCGCGGTTTCTGTTCTCAAGCACATAACGGTAAACATCCGAAAGGTGGCGGATAAAGAGCGACGCCTTTTCACGATCCTCATATACCAGAGATGAGAGCGTATTCAGGCTGTTGAACAGAAAATGCGGATTGACCTGTGTTCTGAGGGTTTCAAACTGAAACTCCGCATTCTCCTTTTTATATCTTTCGAGTTCGGCAAGGTTGATTCTCCATCGGTTTAGAAGAAAAGCCAGAAACTCGAGAATTGCCGGCAGTATCGCCAGAAAGGTAAAATAGTAGATGGTGGTAAGCAGCTCCTCATAAAAATTGATGAAGGAGGTTCTCAGAAGGAAAATATTGATGATGATCCGGAGCGATACAATGGCTCCCATTGATGCCGGAACGGTAATCAGACATTCAATAACAAGGCGGCGGATTGGATTTGCAGTCCACAACAGCTTTTTATTCAGCTTTTGTTTTATGTAAAGCACGATTTCCAGAACGGTAACCGTAAGGATTACCGCACCTATATATTCCCTGACAGGCCTGATGACAGAATAATAACGGTAAACCGCTGCAAACGCCAGATCAAGCTGCATTCTTAAAGGTATGGCGGCCAGGGCAAAAATAACTGCTCTTAAAAACGGCTTTTGCAAAAATTTTGCTGTCATCACAATTTGCTTAGCTACCTCAAAAGTAATAAAAATGAGTTCAGAACCGGGATGGATAAAACCTGCCAAATGAATCTTCAGCAGGTTTTTTTCAGATTGAGAAGAAAAAATGCAGTTGCCAGGTGTTCGGGTGTTTACCTTTAGCTCAGTTTGTTGTTAGTTATGCCGGTTTTCAGCATCCTTTCACGATGTGTGCCCAAGCGTTTGTTTTTCATTTTTTGCTGCCCAATAAGATTTTTAATCGCTTTTAGCGCCGGGTATCCATAATGTCAGCTTCGTCATAATCCATTCCAGTAACCTGCCCCGTTCCTGCCCGGCTGTAGTCATTGTTCCGATGTTTTGGCTCAAGTTCGTAAATATGGGCGGGTTTGTATTTCATGGTCCACAAAAATGGAATCATAAAGAAAATGCCGCCAATGATGGCTCCAACATCCACCTCTTCATCCCTTGACAGCAGGGTGTGTATCGGTTCATAGCCTTCCTTCACGATTTTTACCTGAGTTGAACTCCCGATTATTTTCATATCGCGGTGATAATAAGGAGTGGTGCCGACCGGCTCGCCATTCAGATAAACCCGTGCGCCGCTTGGATTTGAATGTAACATTGTGGTGCTGGCACAACTCTGAAGAAGAATTGATGCAGAGAGCAAAAGCGCAATCGTCCGGATTGCAAAATGTTGTTTTTTCATTGTCTGGTAATCGTTTTATTGTTAATATTGTTTTTGAAAATTGACTGTCATTTTTACAATGGATGGAAACTGCAGCAGCGCCACTAGTTATTTAACTCCATTTCGCTGATGATATCACCATCCTGCAGAACCTTCACTTTGTAGGTGCCTTGGGGAAGCTCATTCAGGTAGTACCTAAGGTATCTCGCATCCTGCTTTTTGATCCGGGTTTTCATTAGTGGTATCCCTTTTTGGCTGGTAATCAATACTTTTACAAGCTGGCCGGGCTCCTTTCTTACATAAACATCCACACTTTCAACCGATGTCTGAAAAATATGGACTCTGGTTTTCAGTGTTTCGGCCTGTTCCTGGTTTGCAGCAAGGGTGCTGAGTGTCATCGTGAATGCAATTGCACACATTAAAAAAATCTTTTTCATGGCTTGGTTTTTTTTGGGTTTAACTTGTTTTGTGAATTTTAAGCAAAAGTATATCAGACTCTTAGCGTGCGAAACTGAATAATTGCGAACGGTATGATTGGCATGGTGGATGGTATTATTTCACAGGTGAACTGCAATCAATCCGGGGCGGATTGCTGAATTTTCGGGTTGAAATGCTGACTTTAAGTGGTGGATAAACGGGGTAACTCCACTTCCGGAGGACTTTTTCAGCAGCGGATAATAAAAATGCAGGATGGCTTAATCAGGCCATTACGGATAAGTAGGAATTATTAAAAAGGGAGAAGCCTTTTCAGTTATATGGAATGCCGTTGCGGGTCTTTTTAAAATACTGTTTGTCAATACCTCTCCATCGTTTCGGTCAGCATATCGGTAAACAGTTGGGTGAGACTGATTCCCATCTTGCTGGCCTGCTGCGGTACAATGCTTGCTTCGGATAGTCCGGGGATGGTATTCACCTCGAGGAAGTAGAATCTGCGTTTGCCCGATGCATCTTCCGGAGTGAGGATATAATCGAAGCGCACCACACCTCTGCAGTTCATACGCCGGTATAGTTCCAGCGAAGTCCGGCGGCACTCCTCAGTCAACTGTTGGCTGATGCGCGCCGGGGTGATTTCATCGGCAAGGCCGGCGGTGTATTTTGCTCCGTAATCGAAAAAGTCGTTGTGGCTGATGATTTCAGTAAGGGGCAGGACGATCAGTTCGCCGTTTTTCTCGTAAATTCCGCAGGCAATTTCACGGCCGGCAATAAACTCCTGTACCAGCACCTCATCGTCAATTTCAAATGCTTTTTGTATGGCAGGCATCAGATTCTCAGCGGTATGTACCTTGGTGATTCCGACGCTGGAACCATTGCTGTTTGGCTTTACAAAACAAGGTAGCCCGGTGGTTTTAATGATGGCTTCCGGATCGGGTATGTCGCGTTTGTTCAGGTAAACCGTTCCGGCAACCGGGATGCCTGCCCTGCCCACGAATTCATTGCAGAAGTACTTATCGAAGGTTAGTGCTGAAGTGGCGTGGCCGCATGTGTTGTAGGGGACTCCAACCATATCGAGGTAACCCTGCATTTTGCCGTCTTCGCCGGGGGTGCCGTGAATGGCGATAAATGCGGCATCGAACCGCACCGTTTCACCCGGAAGCTCAAGCGTGAAACCGGTAAGGTCAACGCTGAACTCCTGCCCGGACTGATCGCGGTAAATCCAAGCGTCTTTCCCGACGATAATGGTGAAGACCCTGAAAAGGCTTTTGTCGGTATATTTTTCAACAACGCCGGCGCTTTTGATGGAGATCTCATATTCTCCGGAAAAGCCTCCGGTAAGCAGTGCGATGTTCTTTTTCATGCAGGGAACGGTTGGAATGAAACGGTGCAAATTTAATACAAAGCTGTGTGCAACTTACGGGACGGGTTAAAAATCAGAAACGCTAAATCTCCGGATGTAAATTTTAGTTTTACCTGCCCTGCAGACTGACAAGAAGGGGAGTCCGGACGGGGAATTCAAAGCTTGCAATAGAACGCTGATTTCCTGATACTTTTGATTAACTGCAATTTAACCGGTTGCAGATTTTGGATGTAAATTTTTCAGTTTCTAAAAATGTTGTAAAAGTAACCTGCCTGAGGCCTTTCAAATATTTATATCTTTGCACTTTCGTGCAATAATTTGGCTGTCCGGCAGTTTATTACCCGGTCCGTCAGGTTGCTGCTGACAATAGCCGGCAAGGCGGACGAAAGCGTGCATACATGAACTTTATCGAATTTATCAGGACGCGTGTTTTTATCCGGAACTTCATCGTTTCGGTGGTACTTTCCCTGTTAATCATAACAGTGGTGTTGTCGGGGCTGAAGTGGTACACCCATCACGGCGAGTCGGTTACGGTACCTTCGCTGGTTGGATTGACTCCCGATCAGATTGCGCAACTGGAAACAATTTCCGATTTTGAGGTGATTATTGTGGATTCGGTTTTCGATTCCAAAATGCCGAAAGGCTCCGTCATCATTCAGGATCCCGTTGCCGGTTCGCATGTAAAGCGCTACCGCAAGATTTACCTCACTACGGTAACCGTTCTTCCCGAAAAGGTGCTGATGCCCGACCTGATTGACCTGTCGCTGAGGCAGGCGACCGCCACCCTTGAAACCTACGGGCTGAAACTCGGAAGTGTGACTTATGTTCCCGATATAGCTGAAAATGCGGTACTTGGGCAAACTTATAACGGAACCCCCATTGAACCCGGTTTTGAAATTCTGAAAGGTTCGGTTATCGGATTAAGGGTGGGGCAAAGCATTGGCGGAGCGCGCTTCCAGATTCCCTTTCTGCTGGGGAAAACCAGGGAAGAGGCAATCAATGCACTGAAAAACAGCTATTTGGCTCTGGGTGACGAAACTTTTCTGGATGATGCTGATCCGGAAACGGCAAGGGTTTATGCTCAGTCGCCTTCCTATGCCAGGGGACTGCTGCTGAATGCCGGCCAGGCAGTGAGCCTGGTTTACAGGGATCCGGCCGGATTTGACTTTGACGCCTTTCTTGAGTTGCATGCAGCCGACACGATTCAGGCAGATGATGAAACAATTTACTAACCAATTACGAACACGGCTCAACGCCTTATATTCATAATCCATCAGGCATGATAAACCGGACATTCTTAAGGTTTTTAGTTTTAATACTTATTCCCGTATCTTCCTTTTCTCAGGAAGTGATTACCGGCCTGCAGGTCAATCCGCGTGTTGCCGCCGAGGCCGGAAGCCAGGCGCAGATGCGGACAAACAATGCAGCTCCGCTGAAACTGCCTTTCTTTGACGACTTCAGCGGCAGGTCCGTCTTTCCTGATCCGGCGCTGTGGGAAGATTCCGATGTATTCATCAACGACGATTATGCCATCCATCCGCCGACCGTTGGCGTGGCTACCTTCGATGCCATTGATAAACTCGGCAGACTATACGGTCATGCCAGCCCGTTTCCGTTTATGGCCGATTACCTGACTTCGCGCCCCATCAGGCTCGACTCAGTTTTCTCGCCGGTAAAACGAAAAATTACCCGTGCCGATTCGCTCTATTTCAGTTTCTATTATCAGCCGCAGGGCAGGGGAAATGCTCCGGCGAAAAGTGATTCGCTGGTGCTGGAATTCCTGGCTCCGGGCGAAACGCAGATTATTGTTTTTCCGGTAGATACCGTGATCAACGGCGTGGATACCACCGTGATGGATACCACCTATATTGAGGGTTGGCGTAAGGTGTGGAGTACGCCCGGGCAGTCGCTCAATTCGTTTTACGCAAAAGACAGTGTCTGGTTTAAGCAGGTGATTATCCCCATTTCCGACAGCGCCAGATTTTATACATCAGAATTCCGCTTCCGCTTCAGGAACTACGCCAGCCTGGCAAGTGGCATACTGCCCGACTGGCAAAGCAACGGCGATCAGTGGAACATCGACTATGTTTATCTGAATACCGACAGGGAAATCAACGACAGGTTTCACCGCGATGTGGGCTTTGCGGCCAAGGCGCCGAATATGCTGCGAAATTATACTTCCATGCCGTATAACCAGTTCAGGGCCAATTTTGTAAATGAAATGCGCGATTCGCTGAGCATTAAAATTACCAACCTCGACGAGGTAAACTACAACGCTTCGTACCGTTACGAGGTGTCGAGGGATTATCAGCCGCCTTTTCACACCTATTTCGGAGGAAACTATTTTGTAGCTCCTTTCGTGAACTCCGGTTATGTAAAACATCAGCCGTTTGCCCGTCCGCCGGTTAACTTTGTGTTCCCGATCGGCACGCAGGAGAAGGTTTTCTTTACCACTACCCATATCGTCAATACCGAGGCCAATCTTGGTTCACGCCGGAACGATACCATCCGGAATGTTCAGGTTTTCGCCAATTACCTGTCGTACGACGATGGCACCGCCGAAGCGGGCTACGGGCTCACCCCGGCAGGCGCACAGCTTGCCTACAAGTTTAAACTGAATCGTCCCGACTCGCTGCTGGCAGTGCAGATGTATTTTAACCAGACGCTGAAGGGCGGAAATGTGAAGAGTTTCTACCTCAACATCTGGAACGACTATTTCGGTGAACCGGGCGATCTGATCTACTCGCGCTTTGGCTACGAACCGGCGTATGAAGACAGCCTGAACCAGTTTTATACCTATAAACTCGACAGCACCATTAAAATAGAGGCAGGCAGGTTCCCCAACCTTGTCTTCTATGTGGGCTGGGAACAGTCAACTTCCGATAATCTGAATGTCGGATACGACTGGAACAACAACGCTTCGGCAAACACCTTCTTCAGGACTTTCGGCGAGTGGCAGCAGAGCCTTTACGAAGGCGCACTGATGATCAGGCCGGTACTCGGAAAGCTTAAGGTTGTGGGTATTCCCGAAGAAAAAACTGCCGGAAAGCTGATCATATCCCCGAATCCTTCATCCGGAGGCCTGGTGCGGATCGACCTTCCCGGAAACATTCAGACAAACGGCCTGAATGTCCTTGTTTCGGGCGCCGACGGTAAAACGGTGCTTTCGCAGCGCTATTCGCGCGAGATGGACTTTTCAATGCTGCCATCCGGCTTCTATCTGGTTCAGCTGAGCGATGCCGCAAAACAGGTGATCGGGCGGGGCAAACTCATCATTAACCGGTAAAGCAATGTAGCAATGCCGGACCGGGAAGATTTATTTGAGGAGCACGACTCGCCCGACTTTGCCGATGACGAAAGCGTAGAGAACGAGCTTTACGAGCATCACCGCATTGTCGCCGACAAGGGGCAAAGCCTTCTCAGAATCGATAAGTTCCTGATGGTCCGCGTTGAGAATGCCTCAAGGAATAAAATACAGCAGGCGGCAAAGGCGGGCAACATCCTGGTAAACGGCGAGCCGGTAAAACAGAATTACCGGGTAAAACCGCTGGATGTCATTTCGGTGGTGATGGCCCATCCGCCGCGCGATACCGAGGTTTATCCTGAGAATATCCCCCTTAACATCGTTTACGAAGACGAACACATCATCGTCATCAACAAGGATGCCGGCATGGTGGTGCATCCCGGATATGCCAATTTTGAGGGAACCATGCTGAATGCACTGGTGTGGCATTTGCAGCATCAGCCGGGTGCAAAGCCCGGCGCCTTTCCGCTGCTGGTACACCGGATTGATAAGGATACCTCCGGCATTATTCTGGTTGCAAAGACTGAAGAAGCGCAGACCCGCCTGGCCAGGGATTTTTTCGAACATACCATTCAGAGAACCTATCAGGCCATTGTATGGGGTACGCCTAAGGATAACGAAGGCACCATCACCGGACATATCGGGCGCAACCTGAGCAACCGGCTGATTATGGCCGTATTTCCTGACGGCAGCCACGGTAAACATGCCGTTACCCATTACCGGGTACTGAGAAGCTACGATTATGTCAGCCTGGTGGAGTGTCGTCTCGAAACCGGCCGTACGCACCAGATCAGGGCGCATATGAAACATATCGGTCATCCGCTTTTTGGCGATGAGCGCTATGGAGGCGATAAAATTCTGAAGGGTACGACATCGGGTTCATATAAAAAGTTTGTGGAGAACTGCTTCCAGATCTGCCCCAGGCAGGCGCTGCATGCAAAATCGCTGGGATTCAGCCATCCGATGACGGGGCGGAAAATGTTTTTCGATTCGGAACTACCCGAAGATATGCAGGCCGTTCTCCAGCGCTGGGAGCGTTATCTGGAAGGCAGGGGCTGAACAAGCGGCACCCCACATCTGTTTAATTGTCAAAATCTTACCCGGCAAATATTACGGCAGCCATGAATGAGCTTGAATCACTGAAAAATATTACGCTTGCCCCGTATATTCTGAAAGCAACGGCGCTGATAGGCGTCAGCCGGAAAATCGGGGGAAATCAGTTCCGGCACTCCTTTGCCACGCTGGGCATTCTGCTCGATTACCATTTTGTGAATGACCCGGTTCTGCTGAAAGCCGCGCTGTTGCATGACCTGTTCGAGGAGCTTCCCGAAACGGAGCTGGATGAGATACGCTACATCGATCACGACGGCCCGCTGGTGGTGGATCTGGTGATGGAAGTTACCCGCCGGCAGGATGAGACAAAAGAAGGGTATCTTGAGCGGGTGCTGAATCACGGCTCACGCAATGCACTGATCCTTAAATGCGCCGACCGCATCAGCAACCTGACCGATCTGCACCGCGACTATCACGAGCCGGCAAAAATCCTTGCCTATCTGGAGCAGACAGAGAGATACATCATCCCCATGGCTGAAAAGGTGGATCACAATATGGTGATTGAACTTACCGACCTGGTTGCCCGGCGGAGGGAGATAATCAGTAAATCGGGAATTTGAAACTAATTAAAGTGTCACTGGATTGATAATACCGATTGGAAAAATATAATAGACCAATTATCGCTTTGCTCAATTGGTCTA
>LUZO01000126.1 GCA_001603685.1 Bacteroidales bacterium Bact_23 | reverse complement strand
GCTGGCAGGGACGTGTAGACACGACAGAGGCCTTGATGAAAGCAGGGGCAGACATGGGGGCAAAGAGCAACAGCGACCAAACCCCCCTGGACATAGCAAAACTTCGCAATATCTCCAACACGCTCGTGCGTGAGCGAATGCTCGATCTCTTTCGCCAGTACGCCCCGGAGCTCGTCCTTGAAACATACTGCCAGGGACCTCGGACATGATAGACAGACATGATTCAATGGGAGGTATCGAGGAACTGGAGGGTACTCCACTCCCTAGTGGGCAATGGCATATGACTGTATTGTATTTCTCGTTAATCGGTTGACAAGCTATTAAATCTGCTGTATGATACATTCATGAAACGACGACTAGGACCAATGGAAATGCAATTCCTCGCATATGCACAGATGAGGAAGATGACGGCAGTCCGGACCGGCGACATGCAGGAGGCACTCGCCCTCTCCCCCAGCCAGGAGCGAGAGCTCCTCAGCCGCCTGTCGAGGGCCGGCATCATCGCACGGGTGCGGAGAGGCCTTTACCTGGTGCCGGACTATCTCCCGCCCGGCGGTGAGTGGACGCCTGACGAGGCCACTGTGCTGAACACCATCATGAAGGACGTCAGCGGGCGGTACCAGATCTGCGGGCTCAACGCGTTCAATCGTTACGGCTATGACGAACAGGTACCTGCGAGAGTGTACGCATACAATGACAAGGTCTCGGGGGAGCGGACGATCGGGGTCATTACGCTTAATCTCATCAAGGTCAACCGGAGAAGGCTTGGCGACACGGAAAGGGTCCGGACCTGGGACGGACAGACTGTCTTCTATTCCTCCCGGACCCGGGCTCTTGTGGATGCCGTCTACGACTGGGCACGGTTCGGCACTCTGCCCCGGGCATACAAATGGATCCGCGACGACCTGCGGGCCGGTCGGGTGAAACCTGATAAGCTCGTCGATGCCACGCTTAAATTCGGGGACGTAGGGACGATCCGGCGCATGGGGGCTCTGCTTGAGGGTGAAGGGGTGGATGAAGCGATACTGGAGAGACTGGAAAGGCCTCTGAGACCTACCTCGGCAACGATCCCGCTGGTTCCGCGGAAACCGAAGAGGGGAAGCCTGAGCAAAAGATGGGGGGTTATCGTCAATGACACTATCTGAAAAAAGACCTGGCCTCGATATACACGATAACCCTGAGTTGTTTCGAAAAACCATTCAATTAAGCGCGAAGAAAACGGGATTTATTCCCAGGCTGGTGGAAAAGGACTATTTTTGCACGCTGGTGCTCCACTACCTTACCTCGAAGGACAACGCACTGGTGTTCAAGGGAGGGACATGCCTCGCGAAAGTTCATGCCGGGTTCTACCGGCTCAGCGAAGACCTGGATTTCATGTTTTCCGTCCCGCAGGACATGTCACAGGGTGCGCGAAGCAGGCGAGTGTCGGTGATTAAGGATGCGGTTCATTTGCTTCGTGAAGAGTATCCTGTTCTTCATGTGCGGCAGGAGCTGACCGGGGCAAACAGGTCAAGACAATACATTGGCATTGTGGAATATGACTCCGCGATAGACAAGGATAAGGGGACCATCAAGATTGAGGTAGGGCTACGAGAGCCTCTCCACGAAGCTATTATCCAAGGCGCCGCAAGCACCATTCTGTTGAACCCCGGGACAGAAAAAGCGATGATGAGTCCGGTAACCATGCCCTGCATCTCTCTCAAGGAGGCTATGGCCGAGAAGTTCAGGGCTGCGCTCACCCGAATCGAAGCTGCTATCCGTGACTTCTACGACATTGACTATGCGGTGCGTTTTCTAGGTTTTGACGTCGCGGATGATACTTTTTTGGAACTGGTCAAGAAAAAGCTCGCCGTGCCGGGTAACGGTGCCGTTGATCTTTCCGAAAGTCGCTTGTCCAGCCTCAGATCACAGCTCGATTCTCACTTAAGGCCCGTATTGCGACCCCAGGATTTTAAGAGCTTTGATCTGGACCATGCATTGGGAATCGTGTCGGGCGTTTCATCCATCTTCGAAAGCCCTGGAAGCTCTGTATCAGGCCCTCCGCCACCGACCCCCTGAGAGCACAAGATGATGAAGCCAAGACTCAAAAAGGACAATCAACTCCTTGCCGCCGTCCGCGAGAAGGATCTTAATGGCGCCCGATTACTCTTGAAGAAGGGTGCAGACGCCAACACTAAAGACTTTGTAGGTCTCACGCCCCTCCACTGGGCGTGTCTTAACGACGGATGCCTTGAAATGGCCAAGCTCCTCGCCCTTCCACATAGCATGTGCCAACGGCTATGAAGATGTTGCCATGTTCCTCCTGTCGTGTATGACGACCATCGATTGCACTCAACTATGGAACAGCGAACACAAGAGCCCATTACATCATGCATGCGAGAACGGCCGGGTGAACATCATTCGCCTCTTGCTGGAACACGTTGCAGAGAGGGACCTTGCATTCCCGGCAAGCCTCTCTTTGCGTGAGGAACATCTGGCCATTCTACGTGATCAAGACGGAATGTTTCCACTCGACCTGGCCCTCACCTTACCGGAAGCAAATCCTCATCGCGAAGAGATCTTTCACCTGTTCCGCGACCACGCCCCGGAGCTCACGCTCGAAAGCATCCTGAAACTCCCGCCCGAGGATCCCCTGCGGGAGAGGACGCTGGACTGGTACCGTGAGCACCACCCCGAGATGGTGATGGAGGCGTGGTGTGC
>LUZO01000125.1 GCA_001603685.1 Bacteroidales bacterium Bact_23 | reverse complement strand
CAAATCTTCAAATCCTCAAATCTTCAAATCCTCAAATCTTCAAATCCTCAAATCTTCAAATCTTCATCCGCCGCGGCGGAGCGCCGCCAGGCGCGTCAAATCTTCAAATCTTCACAATCACTCTCTTAACCTGATTCTTAACATTCTGCCAGATCAATTCTTTAAGCCAGGGGAAAAGCTGGTCGTTCCAGCGCTGGGGATGGAAGTTTAACATGGAACGAACCGGGAAGCTGTTGTTCTCTACCGCCGCGATGATATCGCGGGTGGTGTGGTAGCGCAGCTTCAGAAAGGCGGGATTGGTTACGGGCCGCTCTTTGGTGGCTTTGTCGCGGACATTGTACAAATGCCCGTCCCAGCGGCGGCCGGTATCGGTTATATAGAACAGCTCGTTAAAATCTATATCAAAATAGGGCTCGGCAAGGATGCCCAGACTGCGGTAATCGTACTTTTTCCAGATTTCGCGGTTGTCGTGGGGCGACATGGGGCTGCCGTGCATCGAAATGGTTTGAACCGGTGTAAGGTGGCGGAATGTCTCCAGGTTGCGGCAGAACTCCTCATACGCCTTGTCGGTATCGCCTTTGCAGGTATCCATGGTTTCGTAGTGGTAACCCACCTCATGGCCAAGCTCAACCATCTCCTTTATGATTGCCTCGTTATAGCTCTGAGGAACCATACGGAAATAGTAGGTTCCCCGTATGCCCAGTTCTGCCTGTATTCTGGCAAATGCCAGTGAGTTCTGCGGGCGGGCATCCACATCGTGGCGAAGGATAACAAAACGCTCCGGCAAGGTTTCCAGGGCAATATACTGCGCAAAGGTGTGAAACAAAAAACCCTGCTGTTGCAGGGCGTTCAGCAGTTGTTTGTATGTTTTTACTGTAAAGTCCATGTACTTAAAAAATTAAAGCCGTTAATTCCACACTCTATTTGAAATTATATTGGTAATCTGGGTTTTGCTTCATTATTTCAGCACTTTTGGGATAGTCTTCTATAAACCAGGACAGAAATCTGTTGAAGTTTATTTTGCCATTAATCAACTTTTGCTGCCTTTCATGAAAAACCTGTGCAGGAGTTGTCAGGATTTCAGTAATCTTTTCAAGTGCTTGTTGAAAACCGGCAGGATTGAAACCAAATGTTAAATTCCAGGTATGTTCCAGTTCTTCGAGGTATGAGATTTTTCCGGCAAAATCGGTTATACGAACAGAAGGTACGCCAAGACAGGCGGCTTCCGAACACATGGTTTGTCCGTTACTTACAACCAGTCTTGCAAAAGCCATCAAATGGTGAATTTCCGCGGGGTTAATCTTTAATGGCTCCGTATCGAATTCTGAATCAGACTCATCAGTAAGTAAAATTACCCTTCCATGTTTTTTAAGCATTTCAACAAGCTTTCGCATCATTGTCCGGCTTATGCCTTTTTTGCCGATATCATGATGTGCTTTAAGGGCTGACAAACGGATTAAAAAGAAAGTATCGCCGGGATGCAGGCCCTGTTTTTTAAGCACCTGCGGATTTGGGGTAAAAACATCCGGGTGCAGATAGGCCAGTTCATGAAGGGAAGTATGGTAAATGATATTGCTTCTGTTACCTTCGAATGACAGCGAAGAAGGGCGAAGAAGTGTACCTGCACTACGGTGAGCCATTGCGGCAAATAAGGGAGTAGCCTTTTTATCGTCATCATCAAGTACCAAAGAGTTAAGGCCTGAGATAACCGAAACTGATGGGATGGTTACCGAAACACCAATGCCAAGATCGTATTTATTCTGTTTGTGCAATCTCAGAAGCTGTCTGGTATAGGAAAGTTGTTTCAATGACTTCCCGGCCAGACTGATTCCCTTGGGTTTTTGCTGTATATATTCTATTCCGCAGTTTGAAAAAATGAAATCGGTTATTTCGGAAGGTTTTGCCAGCACATCTACTTTGTGCCCCTGATTTCCCAGATAAAGTATTATATGCTTGAAAAGGTGAGCCTGACAGGGATGATTGATTTCAAAAAGATAAGAACTCATTTATTAATCAGGCAGCATGAGTTGAACTAATAACCATCTTAGCGCGCCAGAAATTCAATGGTTTTGGATATTACTTCCTTTTTAACCTCAACTGCTTTTTCAAGGTCGGCGGGTTTCTTATCTGTTTTAATGAAACGATCGATTAATTCTGAAGGTACCCTTGAAAAAAACATTTTATCGCGTGAAATCAGGTCCTTATCAACCGCCAGCAGTTGTTCGCCGGCAAAAAACGAAAAGGAAGGCACACCAAGACAGGCTGCTTCCCTTGCAAAAGTGCCGGCCCCGGTAAAAACTCCGGTTGAATAATAACAGGCATCCAAACCATTGATGGGCTCCGAAGGAATATAAATATTGCTTATCCCATTGGCATAATTCCGGTCAAATTCATAGCGCGGCAGATAGAGGATATTGATGCCTTTAGCCGAAAGCAGTTTCAGCAATTCCGGTGTAATACTTCCGGTTGATTCACCGCTTACATAATTTGCCTGAATATTTTCCGGCCTTACAACCACATATTCATCAAAAGGCAGTGTACGCACAAAAGTATCATCCGGTTTGTAATCTGCCAGATAAACATGTTCCTTATATCCGTGATACTGATACAGCTTTCTTTTATTAAGCCCCTGGCGTGAAAGTACCTTTGTGGGAATCGCTTCGGGAAACATCGCAAAATCGACAAAATAGCCGTAAGTCCACTGACGGGCGAGATCATTATCGCCGTAAGCAATTGATTTTTTCCGCCTTAACCACGAATTCCAGATTGCCCCTTCGCTTCCGCAGGAAAGTGAAACATCAAAATCGCTCACTTTCCTGTTCAGTTCCCTGAACCTGCCAATCAACCCTTTGGCTTTGTTAATGCGCTTTTTACCGTGATGACCGCCCACAACTTCGAACGGAAGCTCGGTTTCTTTTGCCAGAAATTTAACCGTTTCCGAGAAATCACGGGTTGTTATCTTCATTTTATGATCTCCCACATCGTCCAGACCTTTTAAAATTGATAAAAGAAAATGTACCTGAGGAGTATTGGTGATGTCAAACCATAATTTCATATTTAACGGCTCTTTAGAAA
>LUZO01000124.1 GCA_001603685.1 Bacteroidales bacterium Bact_23 | reverse complement strand
ATTCAGGGGGGGTCATTCGAAAAACACCTTTTAACAATAATTAAAATGAGGACAAAGTACCTGCTACCTTATCCTCATTTTCAGAAAACCGGAAAATATTATTCCTGATTATCGGTATTCCCGGTATTTTCGGCAGCAGCTTCGGTTTTAGCGGCCGGAGTTGCAGCAGTTTTCGCTTTTCCACCACGGCTACGACGGGTAGTTTTAGCTTTGGCGGCATCCTTTGCTGTCAGCATCAGTTCGTTGAAATCCACCAGTTCGATAATGCACATATCGGCGCTGTCGCCCTGACGAACTCCGGTTTTCAGGATTCTGGTATATCCGCCCGGACGGTCGGCAACCTTAACAGAAACCTCTCTGAACAGAACAGAAACAGCCTCTTTATTCTGGAGATAGCTGAATACCATTCTGCGCGAATGGGTTGAATCCTCTTTTGAACGGGTGATTAACGGCTCAACATATCCGCGCAGCGCTTTGGCTTTAGCAACAGTAGTGTTGATACGTTTATGAAGTATAAGCGAAGAAGCCATGTTCGACAGCATTGCCTTACGATGGGCACTTGTCCTTCCAAGGTGATTGACTTTCTTTCCGTGTCTCATTTCGATTAATCCTTATCAAGTTTATATTTTGCAGTATTCATTCCGAATTCCAGGTTCTTTGCCTTTACGATTTCTTCGAGTTCGGCAAGCGATTTTTTTCCAAAATTCCGGAATTTCAAAAGGTCATTTTTGTTGTATGCAACAAGTTCTCCCAGGGTTTCCACATCAGCAGCCTTCAGGCAATTGAGGGCTCTTACAGAAAGATCCATATCAACGAGTTTGGTTTTCAGCAACTGGCGGATATGCAGTGAAGTTTCGTCAAACTCTTCGGTGATGGTTTTCTCCTCGGTATCGAGGGTAATTTTTTCATCGGAGAACAGCATAAAGTGGTGGATAAGAATCCGTGCAGCCTCTTTCAGTGCCTCTTTCGGATGAATTGAACCATCGGTTACAAGTTCAAGAACAAGTTTTTCGTAGTCGGTTTTCTGTTCAACACGGAAATTATCAATGGTGTATTTCACATTCTTGATGGGTGTATGAATAGAGTCCATCGAAATGGTGCCAAGCGGAGCATTCGGCTGCTTGTTCTCTTCGGCGGGAACATAGCCGCGGCCCTTATCAATACTCAGTTCCAGTGTCAGTTTAACCGAGGGTTCCATATGGCAGATTTCCACTTCGGGATTCAATACCTGAAATACTGAGAGATATTTATTGATATCACCCGCTTTGAATACATCCTGATCTGAAATCACTATTCTGACCTTCTCGCTGGTTTCCGTATCGAGTAAGCGTTTGAACCGGATTTTTTTAAGGTTGAGGATAATGTCGGTAACATCTTCCACAACCCCCTTGATTGACGAGAATTCCATATCAACCCCGTCGATGCGCATAGAAGTGATTGCAAAACCTTCAAGTGATGAGAGTAGAATCCTTCTCAGTGCGTTGCCAATGGTAATTCCGAAACCCGGTTCCAGCGGCCTGAACTCAAATACACCTTTTGAATCATCAGCTTCGACCATGATAACCTTTTCAGGCTTTTGAAATGCTAGTATTGCCATATCTTCCTCTTCTTGTGTGTATTGAATTATTAGACCTTAAATCGTTACTTTGAATACAACTCAACGATGAGCTGTTCATTGATGTTCTCAGGAATATCCTCACGGGTAGGCAGGCTGGCAAACTTACCGGTCATCAGGGTGCTATCCCACTCAAGCCAGGGGTAAGTGTTGCGTTTGGATGCCAGTGCGTCCTGAATCACTTCCAGCGATTTCGATTTTTCACGCACCCCAATTGTATCGCCAACCTTCAGTTCGTATGAAGGGATGTTTACCACCGATCCGTTTACGGTGATATGGCGGTGGCTGACCAACTGACGGGCGGCACTGCGTGATGGTGCAATACCAAGACGGAATACCACATTATCCAGACGAGCTTCGATCATCCCGAGAAGAATCTCTCCGGTAATCCCTTTCTTGCGGCTGGCTTTCTGGAAAATATTCTTAAACTGTTTTTCAAGAATACCATATGTATATTTGGCTTTCTGCTTCTCCTGAAGCTGAATTCCGTATTCTGAAAGTTTTTTGCGCCTCCTGGAATTTCCGTGCATTCCCGGACCGTAGTTCTTCTTTTCGAAAGACCTGTCGGGGCCGTAAATCGGGTCTTTAAATTTGCGTGCAATTTTGGTTTTTGGACCTATGTACCTGGCCATAATTACTTGTTATTTTGATGTCAAATTGTTTTCAATATTTATCCCGGCAACATCTTAAAC
>LUZO01000123.1 GCA_001603685.1 Bacteroidales bacterium Bact_23 | reverse complement strand
CATCTATTTATCGGTATGATTAAATTTAATTGTAATTTTACCGCCCCCGGAGAGGAATTGGTTATTTCCGGTTGAGCCGGGAAGTTGGTTTAAGTAAAACGACATCATTATGGAAAATCAGCTCTATCCTTTGAAATTCAAACCGATACTCAAAGACAAGATTTGGGGCGGTACCAGAATTAAATCGCTGCTTGGCATAGATTTCGCGCCATTGCCCAACTGCGGTGAAGCGTGGGTGCTTTCGGGCGTTGAGGGAAACCAGACCGGAATTGTAAACGGCTATTTGTCGGGCAATGAACTGAATGAGCTGGTTGAAATTTACATGGGCGACCTGGTGGGTGATGCCGTTTACGAACGATTTGGCAATGAATTCCCGATACTGGTGAAGTTCATCGATGCCGCCGATTACCTCTCCATTCAGGTTCATCCTGACGACGAACTGGCTGCAAAGCGGAACATCGGTTACGGAAAATCGGAAATGTGGTACATCATGGATGCCGATCCGGGTTCCACCCTCATCAGCGGGTTCAGCAGGAAGATTGAAAAGGAAGCCTACATTGAACATCTGAACAACAAAACCCTGCGCGATGTGCTGAACGAAGAGAAGGTTGAGCGTGGCGATGTTTTCTATATGCCTGCCGGAAGGGTTCATGCACTGGGCCCGGGTATTTTTCTCGCCGAGATTCAGCAGACTTCCGATACCACCTACCGCATTTACGACTGGGACAGGGTGGACAGCGAAGGAAAATCGCGCGAACTGCACATCGAAGAGGCGCTGGATGCCATCGACTTCAATGTGTACGACGATTACAAAGCCAAATACGAAGCCAAACAAAACGGATCGGTAAATCTGGTAACCAGCCCGTTTTTCACCACCAACCTGATAAAGCTCGACAAGGCGCTGGGTAAGGATTACAGTGAGCTCGACTCATTTGTAATCTACATCTGTGTTTCGGGTTCCGTTACCCTGGTACATCCGGGCAGCACCGAACCTCAGGTAAGCCTGGTACAGGGCGAAGCGGTACTGATTCCGGCAACCATCGACAGGATTGACATCATTCCTTCGTCAGCTTCTGAAATCCTTGAAGTTTATATCGACTGAAAGGCACGGTTATTGAATGATTAATTGGGATATTTTTAAAATCAACTGTTATGAAAAAAGCTCTTTTCCTTTCACTTTTACTCGCAGTTTCAATCGGATTGTTCGCTCAGGAAAGCGGTGCAAAGCAGACCAAAATTCCGTCAGTCAACATCAAAACCCTCGACGGCAAAGCGTTCAATACGGCAAACCTTACCAACGACGGCAAACCCATTATTCTGAGTTTCTGGGCTTTGTGGTGCAAACCATGTATCAATGAGCTTACCACCATTGCCGATGTTTATGACGATTGGGTTGAAGAAACCGGCGTAAAACTGGTGGCCGTATCTATCGACGACGCCCGTTCAACCTCGAAAGTTGGCCCTTTGGTAAACGGCAAGGGATGGGAATATGAGGTATTGCTCGATGCCAATGGCGATTTCAAGCGTGCCATGAATGTGAACATGATTCCGCACACCTTCCTGCTCAACGGAAATGGAGAAGTGGTATGGCAGCACACCTCATTCAGCGAAGGAAGTGAACTTCAGCTTATTGAGATGGTTCGCAAACTGAACCGCGGAGAATCAATCGAATAGCATTAACCAACAATTCTGTACCATTGAAAACGAAATCGCTGATTTTTGTTAGTGCAGCACTTTTGCTGCTGATATCTCCTGCCCTCAGGGCACAGAGTTTTCTGGAAGGAGGCCGTGTAACCGGAAACTTTCAGATGGATGCCCAGATTTACCGGCCCGACTCAGCAATCGGCGCCGCTAAGGTGGACGAAAAGATGCTGATGAACTCATTTGCCAACCTGCTTTATACCAACGGTAATTTCAGCGCCGGCATGAGGGTGGAAAGCTATCTGAACCCCATTCAGGGATACGACCCGCGCTACAAGGGCAACGGAATTCCCTTCTGGTACGGTTCCTGGAAAAACGACCAGTTCGAAATAACAGTAGGTAACTTTTATGAGCAGTTTGGCTCGGGAATGGTACTGCGCAGCTATGAGGAGCGAAACCTGGGTTACGACAACGCCATAAAAGGCGCCAAAGTGAGGTTTACCCCAACGGATGGTGTTGTTCTTAAGGGACTAATCGGAACCCAGCGTTATTTCTGGGATCAGGGCCCCGGAATCGTCCGCGGCCTTGACGGCGATTTTGCGCTGAACGACATCTTCGATAAAAACGGAACCATCGGCACAAGGGTAACCCTGGGCGGAAGCTTTGTAAGCAAGTTTCAGGAAAACGAAGAGGTATTTGCCGGCCCCGACAATATGCTGATTCTGCCGCAGAATGTTGGCGCATGGGCCGCCCGCTTCAATGTTTCGAAGGGAAAATTCATGCTTGACGGTGAATATGTCAACAAAATGAACGACCCCTCGGCAGCAAATAATTTCATTTACAAAAACGGTGAATCCATGCTGCTACAGGCTACCTATACAACCAAAGGGCTTGGAGTGGTTTTATCGGGCAAGCGCACCGACAACATGAGCTTCAAGTCAAAAAGGAGTGAAGAGGGAAGCGTGCTTGACATCAACTACCTGCCGGCCCTTACCCGCCAGCATACCTATTCGCTTGCGGCCATGTATCCCTACGCAACCCAGCCCAACGGCGAAATGGCGCTGCAGGGGCAGTTAAACTACAAACTGAAAAGGGGAAGTAAAATCGGCGGAAAATACGGTACCGATATCGCACTGAATTACTCGAGGATTACCTCAATCAAACGCGAAGTTGCCGAAGGCGATACCGCCATCGGAAAACGCGGAACCAAAGGCTACAGCTCGCCTTTCCTTGCGTTTGGCGACGAACTCTACTTCCGTGATTTCAATATCGAAATTCAGCGCAGGTTTTCTAAGGATTTCAGGCTGTTAATCTCATACATCAATCTGAAATACAACATTGCCGTGATTGAAGGCCATCCGGGCGAACCTGAGGTAAATGCCAACATCTTTATCGCCGACGGAACCTACCGTTTAAATGATAAAAATGCCGTAAAGGTTGAATATCAGCATCTGCTTACCAAAGAGGATGACGGCGACTGGATGCAGTTGCTCGTTGAGTACACCATTGCGCCCAAATGGTTCTTTACCGTTGCCGATCAGTATAATTACGGAAATTCCGACAAGGACAGGCGATTCCACTATCCCACCGTTTCGGCCGGTTATACCGCCGGATCGAACCGTTTGTCGTTTACATACGGAAAACAGCGTGAGGGAATCCTCTGCGTGGGTGGTGTCTGCCGCAATGTTCCAGCCGCCAACGGCCTGACCATTACCCTGACCAGTACATTCTGAGAATAATTAAAAAATGAAAAAGATGAAAACCAGCATAAAATTTCTGCTTCTTTCCGGATTGCTGATTGCAGGCTTAGGCCTGATAAATTCATGCGATAAGATTGAAGAACCCTATACGGTGCAAACCGGGTCATCGGATACGGCAGCATGCCCGGTCCCTGATTTTCCGGTTGTTACTCAGGTAAAAAAACGCGTTCTGCTCGAGGATTACACCGGACACAAATGCGTAAACTGTCCGAAAGCCGCTCAAATCGGCCACGAACTGAAAACACAGTACGGCGATCAGTTAGTTCTGCTGGCCGTTCATGCAGGCTTCTTTGCCAATCCTGCTTCAGGACAATTCTCAAGGGATTTCAGAACAGAAGCAGGAACCGCATGGGATAAGTTCTTTGGAATAGGTATGGTAGGAAACCCCAATGGCATGATCGACCGGAAAGGGTTCTCAAACAACCACATTGTCGGCCCTTCGGGCTGGGCAGCAAAGGTCGCCGCCGAACTGAACACCAATCCGGCCATCGACCTGCAGATGATCAATGAGTACGATGCCGCTGAAAGAAAGCTGTGTACCCACATCAAGACCAACTTCATCACCACCCTCAGCAGAAACCTGAAACTGGTTGTGCTGCTTGCCGAGAGCGGAATCGTAAGCCCTCAGATGAATCATGATGCAGATGCAGGAGATGTTCCTGTAATCGAAAATTATGTTCACAATCATGTGATGCGCGGTGCAATTTCAACCACCTGGGGCGCTACCATTGCCACAGCCGGAACGGCAAACCCCGAATCGCTGGTGAAATCGTACAAATACATCCTGAAAGATGAGTTTGTTGCCGAAAAATGCACCGTTATCGCATTTGTTTACGATGACGATACCAAAGAGGTACTGCAGGCTGTTGAAGCCGCCGTGGTAAAATAATAAGGTATTCCGGAATCCATAATCCGGACAGAAACTTAAGCCTGATAGGTTAACCCTTAACTTATCAGGCTTTTTATAATGGTTCCCTTCGCTGCGGCGTATTCCATTCAGCTTCTTTTCTTTTTGACTTTGACAATGTAAGTTCATACTTTTGTTCTGACGCTTTGGGATTACAAACCAAAGGGTAAAGCCATTAATAAATAACTGACTTTACAAACCGGAACTACGCTATTGTTATGGGAAAAACGCTTAAAATCAGGGATTTGACATTGCGCGACGGGCAGCAGTCGCTGTTCGAAACCCGTATGACTCAGGAGCAGATTGACCGGGTGCTGCCATTATTCAGAGAGGCGGGCTTTTATGCCCTGGAAGTCTGGGGTGGTGCCGTTCCCGAAGTGGCAATGCAGCATCTGGATGAAAACCCATGGGAGAGGCTTGTAAAAATCCGTGACGGAGTGGGGGAGGCGTCGAAACTTGCCGCCGTTTCGCGCGGACGAAACCTGTTTGGCTTCAATCCCTATCCTGCCGATATCATCGATGGCTTCAACCGCAATGTCGTCAAATCCGGAATCAGCATAATGCGGATTTTCGATGCGCTGAACGACAGCAGGAATATTATCCAGTCGATTGAAGCCGTTAAGAAAAACAACGCCATTGCCGATTGCGCGGTATGCTATACCGTGGATCCCTTCTTCTCGAGATTCAAGAAACTGAAGGCTTTTCTGCAGGCTAAACCGCTGCATAACAATGTGTTTACCGATGAGTATTATCTGGATAAGGCAAAGGAATATCAGGCAACCGGCGCCGATATGATTACCATAAAGGACATTGCCGGGCTGATTCCCCCGCACAGGGCCGGACGGCTGGTGAAGCTGCTGAAGCATAATCTGGATATTCCGCTCGATTTCCATACCCATTGTACGGCCGGTTACGGCCTGGCCTCAACCCTGATGGCCATTGTGAACGGTGCCGATATTGTGGATACCTGTATCATGCCGTTTTCGGGAGGCAACGGAGGAATTCCGTTTGAAATCATTCAGCTTTTCTGCGATCGGATGAATATTGAAACGGATGTGAACCTCGAAGCGGTGGTTAAAATCAACCCCATTCTCCGCCAAATAAGACAGGAGCTGGCTGAGTTCGACCGTTATGAACACTTCCCGAAGGAGTTCAATATTTTAACCGACAAGCTTCCCCGCGACATTGATGAGTTGTTCGAGCTGGCCATCGCCTATGCCAAAGCCGACAAAGAGGAAGACCTGCTGGTAACCTGCCACCGCATCGGAAGCTATTTCGGGCTTCCCGAAGCCGATCAGGTACTGAAGGAGGCTGAGGTTCCGGGCAGTATGTATGTTTCCATGAAGGCTCAGTTACAGCAAATGAAACTTGAACACCTGCTACCGCGCGCACTCGATCTGATTCCTTCCATCCGTATGGATGCCGGCTGCCCGCCGCTGGTTACCCCCACCAGCCAGATCATAGGCGTTCAGGCGGTAAATGCTGCGGTTGACGAATACAAAGGAAAACCGAAGTACAGCACCAAATCCATACAGTTTGTAAACCTTGTTAAAGGCGTTTACGGAAAAACTCCTGTTGCAGTTGATCCGGAATTCCGGTATTCCATTGCGGGAGTGCGCGAGGAAACCACTTACGACGCAAGGCACCACAAACGCCATGAGAATCATGTGTTTCATGAATACGGAGGCGTAAAGCTTGCTCAGAATGAAAAGGAGGAGTTGCTGCTCGAACTTTTCCCGGTAGCTGCGGAAGGCTACCTCCGGCACAGGATAGAGCAGAATTATCTGGCGGAAATTCACCGCATTGAAGAGGAGAAACGCGCCGCTTTCGAAGCCGAAAAGCGCGCTTATGAAAGCCTCACCCCTGAACAGAAAGAACAGCGCCTGCTCCATGGCCTCTACCATTACGCCTGGACAACCGACAGCGATGAAACGCTGGGGCATTCGTGAGTGCCGGAGGCCGGAGGTAAGAAGTAGGAAGTAGGAGGTAGGAATTGAATTTCTAATGTCAAATTTCTAAATTGGAGAAAAAGTCCCGTAGGGACAGCCTTATCGGTTGGAGGTTATTAAGTAAAAAGATAAAAGATAAAAGTAAAAAGTAATCCGCCAATTGTGGCATATTGCTAAGAGTCTGAAATCTAATCTGCCGCGGCGGAGTATGAAATAATGCGCCGACAGGTGCTGCATCCGCCAAAGGCGGACCCGCGTCTAGCGGGAGTGCAAATGCCGACGCCAAAGGCGGAGGCTGCAAATACCACGGCTGAAAGCCGGGGCATCAAATCCGCCGTCAGGCTGATCAAATCTTCAAATCCTTTCCATTCCCTGAGCTGCTAACCACATAAGATATTACCTTTGTGAAATAGTTCATCAAACATCTGAACCATTATGGAGGAGCAGAAATACATCCGTCCTACCTGGGATGAGTACTTTATGGAGGTAGCCAACACCATTGCCAAGCGCGCAACCTGCGATCGCGGCCGGAGCGGCTGTGTAATCGCACGCAACAAACAGATATTGGTAACCGGTTATGTGGGTTCGCCGCGGGGGCTTCCGCACTGCGATGATGTGGGGCACCTTTTCAAAAAAGTGGTACACGACGATGGCAAGGTTACCAACCACTGCATGCGAACGGTACATGCCGAGCAGAATGCCATCTGTCAGGCGGCGCGGCTTGGAATCGCTCTCGAAGGCGCCACGCTCTATTGCCGCATGACCCCCTGCCGCACCTGCGCCATGCTCATCATCAATTGCGGAATTGAAAGGGTAGTATGCGAAAAGAAATACCACGCCGGACAGGAGTCGGAAGAGATGTTCCGGCAGGCAGGCATTCAGCTCGATTATGTGAGCGAAGACCTGCTGAAATACGAGAATCAGTAGCCATGTACAACGGGAATCTGTTTTGTAAATTTACCATTGGTATTATTTAGAGAGATAATAGCTGTCTCT
>LUZO01000122.1 GCA_001603685.1 Bacteroidales bacterium Bact_23 | reverse complement strand
CGGCAGTATAATCATTAAATCTGATTTTACTCTCTTTCCTGAATTCAATGGAAGTTAAACCAACGATTTTAAAAAATTTATAAAAGTCAACGCTCAGGTTGTACTTTTTTATCGCCTCGTAATAAGGTGATTTTTCAATCTCCGCAGGTTTTGGCTGCGAAATCAATACATTTTTTATTTTCAACTTCGTGCAATTTTGAATTTTACTTTGGATAAAAGATTCCGGGGTTTTATCGCAATTGCTTACCAACTCAGCAATGTATAGTATTTATACGCCACCAGATACGGTAAAATTTCGAGGGTGCAAAGATACAAAAATAAATAGACAACCGAAAACGATTGCATGGCGAATCCAAGGAAAAAATTCCGAAGCATTCGCATTGTCATCAAAATTAAAAAGATGGCAATGGTGATGTATAGAAGCAGGCTATGCCCCGTGAAATTCCATGCGATTACAAAGGGCAGAGCGATTAGCCCGGCCGAGGTGTTGAACATAATATTGGAAAGCAGGTATTCATCTGTAGTTTGTTTTGCCCTGAAGAGTATTCCCACACTTCTGATGATTAGTAGTTTAAGTGCCCATAGCAGTCCGGTTGCGAGGGTAGTCAGGAGAAATACCGGCAGTAGATTATTGATACCCAGGGCATTGCTGATTCCGGTTCCTGCCAGCCTGACAATCAGGGTGCTCACCGTAATCAGGTAGATAATTATCAGGCCGATGGTAATCCGTTCCTTGGTAAGATTTCCATCCCTGACCAGTTGGTTCACATGGTGCCTGGCATACACTGCCCTGAAAAGCTGCCTCAGCCTCTTCGAATGGTAAAATCTGATCCACGCGAGCAGAGCCACCGAAGCCAGCAGGGCAACCGTAAGCCAGTCGAACCCCTGGTCGTACCTTGTCAGCGGCTCCCTTTTAACAGGCTTTTCCTGTTTTGAAGTAAACAACGAGGGCATATTGTAAGCAGGGCCCGCTACCGGGGAGTCTGTTGCCGGAAGAAGGATCTCGCGCAGCTCAAATCTGAAAGTTGTATCGGGCAAGGGAGGATTCAGGCTATCCTGCAGGAAACTGTAATAGCTTGTTACAGTATCTGCTACGGGCGATGTGCCGGCGGTTTGTGTTAAGAACAAGCTGCCTTTTGCCGTATTTTGAGTATGGTGGTTGCCGGATGTCATTCGGGCAGCAAAATTAGTTGAAATTTCAGCCGGTTTTTAGGTGGAAACGATTCAAATGTTATTTTAAGCGGAAGAATAATTCTGTTTCCGGCTATTTGACAGCACTATATTTCCGGTTGAAAATTAAAGCGCAAATAACATAGGAACCCAATTGATTAAGTTCTAAATTTGCCGCCTGAAATTCAACCTTTTTAATATTATTTTAACCTGATTTTGTCTATGAGCTTAATGAAAACCATCAGGGAGAATGCACAAAAACTCAACAAGTGCATTGTTCTGCCCGAAGGCACTGAAGAACGGACGCTGAAAGCAGCCGATGAGATTCTGAAAGAAAAGATCGCAAGAATAATCCTGCTGGGAAACAAGGCAGAGATTGAAAAGAAGAGCCGTGAATGGGGGCTTGGCAACATTAAGGATGCCATAATTATTGATCCGGCTGACAATCCTGAGAAGGAAAAGTATGCGGCTATGTTGTTCGAAATCAGGAAAAGCAAAGGGCTGACCATTGAACAGGCGCGTGTTCTGGCCGAGGATCCCCTCTATCTGGCTACTCTGCTTATAAAAGCCGGAGAGGCCGACGGTGAGGTTGCCGGAGCGCTGAATGCAACGGGGAATGTTCTGAGGCCTGCATTTCAGGTTGTTAAAACCCTGCCCGGTATTAGTGTTGTGTCAGGAGCTTTCTTTATGATTCTGAAAGACAACCCCTATGTTCCGGATAACCTTCTTGTTTTTGCCGACTGTGCCGTACATCCCGATCCGACAGCTTCGGAACTTGCCGAAATTGCCGTTTCTTCTGCACTTACCGCAAAATCAATCGCCGGTATGGAGCCACGCGTGGCCATGCTGAGTTTTTCTACAAAGGGAAGTGCAAAACACGAGCTTTGCGATAAGGTTATTGAAGCCACCCGCATTGCAAAAGAGAAAGCTCCCTGGTTGCAGATTGACGGTGAGATGCAGGCCGATACCGCTATTGTTGAAGCAATTGGCAGGCAAAAAGCTCCGGACAGCCCCATTGCCGGAAAAGCCAATGTGCTGGTATTCCCCAGCCTTGAGTCGGGAAACATCGCTTACAAGCTGGTTCAGCGCCTTGCCGGTGCCGAAGCCATTGGTCCGGTATTGCAGGGAATGGCTGCTCCCATCAACGACCTTTCAAGAGGGTGTTCAGTGAGCGATATTGTTAACCTGGTGGCAATCACTGCCAGCCAAAGTGTTGGAGAGTAATTGTAAAGTATAGAAAATCAACAAAATAAATCAAAATAAAATGTCAGAAAGATTAGAAGATTTCAGCCTGGGCAAATCTATGCAACCCAAAGGCACCATCCAGAAAATTGGCGTTGTCGGATGCGGCGCCATGGGCCAGGAGATTGCTCTCCTCATCAGCCAGTCAGGCATTGAGGTGGCCTTTATAGATGTTTCAGATGAACGGATTGAGGAGGTTTTCAGGCGGCTCGAAAAGGCGCTTGATGCCCGCATCAGCAAATGGGGCCTCACAGGCAGTGAAAAGAAGCTGATTATGTCGCGCATTAGTGGTTCAACCGATTACTCAATTATCGAGGATTGCGACATCGTTTTCGAAACCGTTAACACCAAAAAGAAAGGAACCAGCCTGGAACTGAGGCAGGAGATTTTTAAGAAGATTGAATCAGTGGTAAGGCCCGATGCCGTTATCTGTTCAAATACTGCCACACTTATGATTTCAGAGATTGCATCGGTACTGAAAAATCCCGGCCGCGCTATGGGGCTGCACTTCTTCTCGCCGGTAAGCAAGGTTAAGATCATTGAAGCGGTAAGGTCGGTTAATACAACCGATGAAACTTACGCGCTGGTTAGTAAACTCGCCCTGATGATTGGCAAAAAACTGATTAATGTAAATGAATCGGCAGGGAATATCAGCACCAGAATGTTGGTTCCGCTGATCAACGAAGCTTGCGAAATTCTGATGGAAGGCGTTGCTACCGTATCGGATATTGATGAAACCATGAAGGAGACTTCCGGCCTGCAGATGGGGCCTTTCGAAATGGCCGATAAAATCGGACTTGATAAGGTGCTGAAGTGGATGGAAAATCTCTATGCCGATTTTGGCGATCAGAAGTATAAACCGTCGCCTGTTCTTAAAAGGCTTGTCAGGGCAAACCTGGTTGGCCGCAGGGTAGGAGAAGGGTTCTATCTTTACCAGGATGAGAAACGACTTGTGAAACAAGGGCCCATTACTAACCTTGGCAGAGTTTAGGCTGTAAAACTGATTAATTAAATTGCTAAAAATATTGTTGAAATGAAAATTATAGTTCTGAACTGCGGAAGTTCATCAATTAAATACCAGTTGTTTGAGTTGCCTTCGGGTGAGGTGCTGGCCAAAGGGCTGGTTGATAAGATCGGACTGAAAGGCTCTTTGATCAAGCATTCGCGCAACGATGGCACTGAGGTGAAACTGGAAGGCGAGATTCTCGACCACCAGATAGGCATTGAGTATCTGCTGGGAATTCTGATCAGCGAAAAATACGGAAGCCTCAAGGGGCTGAATGAGATTGATGCCGTTGGCCACAGGGTGGTTCATGCCGGCGAAAAGTTCAACGGCAGTGTTTACATCACTCCCGAAGTGGTTGCTGCGCTTGAAGAGTGTATCGATCTTGCGCCGCTTCACAATCCGCCCAACCTCAAGGGCATCTATTCCATTACCAAACTATTGCCTGAAATTCCTCAGGTAGGCGTATTCGATACGGCTTTTCACCAAACCATGCCCGATTATGTGTATCTGTATGGCATTCCTTTTTCGATTTACGAGAAGTATAAAATCCGCCGCTACGGATTCCACGGATCAAGTCACCGCTATGTATCGCAGAGGGCAGCTGAACTGATAGGAAAAAAGCTTGAAGATCTGAAGATTATCACCTGCCACCTTGGCAACGGAGCTTCAATTGCTGCAATTAAAAACGGCCAGTCGCTCGATACTTCTATGGGTATGACTCCGATTGAGGGATTGATGATGGGAACCCGCACCGGCGACCTCGATATCGGCGCATTCATTCAGATTGTAAATAAGGAGGAGATCGACATCAGCACCGCCAATACTCTGGTAAACAAACACAGCGGAATGTTAGGCGTTTCGGGCGTTTCGTCGGATATGCGCGATGTTGAGAAAGCTGCATCCGAAGGCAACGAACGGGCTAAGGTTACCCTCGAAATGTATTATTACCGCATCCGTAAGTATATAGGCTCTTATGCGGCTGCTATGGGCGGCGTTGATGTAATCGTATTTACCGGTGGGGTCGGCGAAAACGACGCTGCTACCCGTTACCATTCAACCAAAGGCCTCGAATTTATGGGGCTGAATTTTGACCAGTCGAAGAATGTGGGGCTGCGCGGAAAGGAAGCAACCCTTACTACCGATGATTCGAAAGTGAAGGTGATGGTAATACCTACCAACGAAGAGCTGGTGATTGCACTGGATACCTTTGAAATTGTAAGCGCTTTGTAACCGGCCGGTAATTCCGGTTCAGAAAAATGTTATCAGTTGCAGATTAGCTGATAACATTTTTTTTTGAGGATAACCGTCAGGTATCTCTGACTGAAAGAAAAAGAATGAGGGTAACCCGTGCAGGATTACCCTCATTCCTTTTGCGGCTTTGCAGCCGGGTTATTCCATTTCGGCCATCAGCTCGTCGGTCAGCTCCAGGTTATGAAATACATTGGTGATGTCGTCATCATCTTCAAACAGGTCGATCAGCCTGAGTATTTTCTTGGCTGAATCTACATCCACCTTTATGGTGTTCTTTGGAATTCTCTGAAGTTCAGCACTCTCCGGTTCAATTTCCAGTTCGTCCAATTTCTTCATCATCGCTCCGAAGTCTTCCATTGCGGTAGTAACTGTAATGATATCCTCCTCAATTTCAATCTCCTCGGCCCCGCCATCAATAACTTCCATTTCAAACTCATCCAGGTCCTTTACATTGCCTTTCGGAATGGCAAACACTCCTTTCCTGTCGAACAGGAAAGCCAGCGAGCCATTGGTGCCAAGGCTTCCGCCGAATTTGTTGAAATAGGAACGGATGTTGCTGATGGTACGCTGCTGATTATCGGTTGTGCATTCAAGGTAAACAGCCACACCGTTGGGAGCATATCCTTCGTAGGTGAGTTCCAGGTAGTTGGCTGCATCCTTATCGGAGCCTTTGTTGATGGCGCGCGTTATATTGTCTTTGGGCATACTGGCGCCTTTGGCATTGGCAATTGCCAGGCGCAAACGCGGATTGCCGTCAGGGTCGGAGCCGCCCTCTTTGACAGCTACCGTTATCTCTTTAATAATCCTCGAAAAAATCTTCGACCGCTTCGCATCAAGCGCTCCTTTTTTCCGTTTAATGGTTGACCATTTACTGTGTCCTGACATAAAATTTGTTTTTATTGTATTGTAATCCTGTAATTTACCTTTTAATCCCCGGGAAGTTTTCGGGAC
>LUZO01000121.1 GCA_001603685.1 Bacteroidales bacterium Bact_23 | reverse complement strand
GATTAAAATAGGGCATTATTTTTTGTGGGAATTTTTATCAGACGAATTAAATAATTATAAATTTGCGGCATCCGATTTATCAGGTGAGCCTGCTTTTTTGCCGGCCTTGAAATAACAAAAGGCTGATAACCACTCATAACGACACTCAAATGCGCAAGATTGAAACACACCCCATTCTGGAAATTACCGAAAACGAAAAGGTAACTTTTTTATACGAAGGCAGGGAAGTAACCGGCGACAAGGGCTTTACCATAGCGGCGGCCCTTCATCAGGCAGGCTATCCCGTTCACAGCCATAGTCTTAAAAACCGCGAGAGGAGTCTTGAGTGCGGCATTGGCAAGTGCGGTGCCTGCGAAATGCTGGTGGATGGCCAGATCAGGCGCATCTGCATCACGCTGGTTGACAACATCAGCGAGGTGCGCGAAATCCCCCGCGACTATAGTCCTGAGCATATCGAGCCGGATAAGGATAGCCCCGCAAAGGTTTACAAAACCGTGGTTGCCATCATCGGCGCCGGCCCCGCCGGGCTGGCTGCCCGCGAAGTGCTGAACCGACACGGCGTTGACAACATCGTAATCGACAACAACGACCGCATCGGCGGTCAGTTCCTGATGCAGACCCACCAGTTCTTCTTCTTCGAAAAGGAGAAGAAGTTCGGCGGAATGCGCGGCTTCGACATCGCCCACACCCTGGCCGGCGAAGATCATTCGGGCATTTTCCTCAGTTCTACTGTGTGGGATATCCTTGAAGGGAAACGCATTGCCGTGAAAAATGTCAAAACCGACGAAATATACTATGTGGACGCCGAATACCTGATAGTCGCCGCCGGAGCGGTGCCCTTTATGCCCGCTTTCGAGAACGACGACCTGCCGGGCGTTTATACGGCGGCGGTGGTTCAGAAAATGATGAACACCGAACAGACGCTGCTGGGGCGCAATGTGCTGACGGTAGGCGCCGGAAACATCGGCTACCTCACCTCCTACCAGCTGATGCAGGCAGGAGCGCAGGTAAAGGCCATTATCGAAGCGCAGCCCTTCGAAGGCGGTTTTCCGGTGCAGGCAAACCGGGTGCGCCGCCTCGGAATCCCCATCCTCCTTTCGCACATCCTGCTGAAAGCCATCCCCAACGAAAACCACGACGGCATCATCGGCGCCGTGGTGGCCGAATGCAAGGATTTCATGCCCGTCCCGGGAACCGAAAAGGTGATTGAAGGCATCGACGCCATCAACATCTGCACCGGGCTGGTCCCCGACGATCAACTGCTTATCAAGGGCAATGAGGTGTTCGGCCGTGCCTGCTTCGGCGCCGGCGACGCCATCCGCATCGGCGAAGGAACCAGCGCAGTGCTTCGCGGAAAGCAGGCCGCCTTCGAAATCATGAACGAAACCGGCACCCGTTTCGACTACAACGAATTTCTTAATATTTCAAAAGAATACATTGATTCACAGCAACATCCGTTCCGGGTGATTGAGAAGCCCTTTTCGCCTACGCCCGGGCGCATGGAGGCCAAACCCTTCGTGCAGATCGACTGCCTTTACGGATTTGCCTGCAACCCCTGCGAGTTCGCCTGTCCGCACGGCGCCATCACCAAAACCTCCACCAGCACGGTGCCGGTAATCGACTTCGACAAGTGCATCGGCTGCATGGATTGCGTGTACCAGTGCCCGGGCCTTGCCATCTTCGGCTACAACCCCAAAAAGGGGTGGCTCTTCCTGCCCATCGAGTACCACGCCGAAGAGGGATCGGAGGTGTGGCTGGTTGACAACAACGGAAAGGTCCTGGGCGAAGGGGTGATCGGAAAAATCCTGAAGAAACCGAACAAAACCAATGTTGCCAGGGTAAATGTAACCTCGGTGGAGGAAGGCAAATTTACCGGAATCCGCGGTTTTATCCTGAAGGAGCGCTACCCGGCGCCGCTTGAGATGAAGCCGGTTGACTACCTCAAGGAGTCGGAAATGTATGTGTGCCACTGTGACGATGTTACCCTGGATGAGATTCTGAAAACGATAGGCGACCGCAAGTTCATCTCGGTGGATGAGGTAAAGCACACCACCCGCCTGGGAATGGGCGCCTGCCGCGGCAAGCGCTGCATCCGCAGGCTGAAGCAGACCCTCAGGGGCTATGGCATCACCATTGTGGGCGAAGCCACTCCCCGCGGGCCGCTCTCCAACCAGCTTTCGATGGGCGAACTCTACCCGCGCAATGTTCACGAGCAGGTAATCATAAGCGGAAGCGGCAAAAAACCGAAGGTGGTGAAGGTGGGAGCGCTGATTGCGGGAGGCGGCATCGGCGGATCGGCCCTCTTCAGATACCTGGCCGAAGCGGGTGAGGAGCCGGTGCTGATAAACTACGGCAGAGGTGCCTCGTGGCGAAACATCGCCGGAGGTAGGCCCGCATTCAGCATCCCCGAAATCGCCGATATTGCCCGGCAGAACCTGGAGATATTCAGAGAGCTGCAGAAGATCCGCAACATCGACTTCCGAAGCATCAACTATGTGAACTTTGCCCACGACGAAGCCACCTACCGTGCGCTGGAGCAGGCCCGTTCGTGGTCGGATGCCTATATGGTTGAGCCAAAGGATTTTGCCCGAGAGATATCGCCTTTCATCAATCCGAAACTGAACGAATACATCGGCGCACAGATTACCCGCGACTGCTGGCAGGCAACCCCCGGAAGGGTCATCGACCTGATCAGGCAGATTGGCATTGAAAAAGGCGGAACCATCAGGGAAGACTGCAAACTGATATCGGTTGACCGCAACGGCGGCACCTACCGTGTGCTGGTGCAGGATCACGACAAGAGCTACCTCGAATACCACACCGAAGTGTTTATCAACGCCCTGGGACCCGACGCCGGCAAATTCGCCGGTATGCTGGGCATAGAAACGGGACTCTATCCGGTGAAGCATCAGGCATTCATCACCCGCAGGCTGCCCATGATGGGGCTGAACGGAAATCCGCTGAATATGATCATCGACCGGCGGAACTACAAGGGTTTTGTGGCCGTTTACGGACAGCAGCTTGCCGAAACGGGACAGATAATCGGTTGTGCATCGCCCGCCATCGAGCCGCTCGAAACCGATAAGAACCTGAAGATCAACTCACAGCAGTTCCTCGAAATCGCCTCCGAAGTATTCGTTAACTGGTTCCCCAACCTCTCGTCGGTGGGTTTCCAGGCGGTATGGGCCGGCTACTATGTGGAGCCGCGCATGATTATCGACCCCGGTCTGGGCCTGTTCGTAGGACTGAGGGGGCAGGGTTACATGCTCGGGCAGTACCTGGCGAAAATTTATGTGGATAAACTGATGGGAAAAGAGGTACCCGGATACCTGAAAAGGCTTGCTCTCAACGGCGACGGCCTGCCCGAAAAAGCATTTAAATAGACCGCTGTCAGCGGATACTCACTGCCAAATAATTGGGATTGGGCTGTAAATGAGCGCAACAGCCAATATTTTTTATTTGGTTATAAAATTATTAATTTCTACTTTTGCACCCCCTTAAACCTGAAATATATTTGAAGCAATGGATTACCTGAAACAATTTGTAATTCCATTTGTTGGGTTAGCAAACGGGAATCACATATATAACTATGTGATTGACGACAAGTTCTTTGAATCGTTCGGTTATGGTGAAATCAGTCATGCCGGTGTTCAGACGGAGCTTACGCTGAACAGAAGCGAAAGGATGCTGATTCTCAACTTCAGGATGAAAGGTTTTGTAAGGGTAACCTGCGACCGCTGCCTCGACGAGTTCGACCTGCCGGTTGAAGGCGAACAGGAACTGTTTGTAAGGTTCGGCCATGAATATGCCGAAGAGGACGACAATGTGATCATCATCCCTGAAAGAGATTCGCATTTCGACATTGCACCGCTGATCTTCGATTTCATTCATCTGATGATTCCCTACAAGGTAATTCATCCGGATAACGAACAGGGAGAGAGCACCTGCGATCCTGAAATCATTAAAAAACTGAACGAACTTTCCGCCCACGGCAAAACCGAATCGCCCTGGGATAAGTTAAAAGATTTGAATTTTGAATAAACTACAATTAAGATAAACTGAAATGGCACACCCAAAACGCAAGCAATCAAAAACAAGGTCAGCTAAAAGAAGGACTCATTACAAAGCAGTCGTTCCGACCATCACTCTCTGCTCAAACTGCGGAGCCTCCGTTCTCTACCACCGTGTATGCGGTGAGTGCGGTTACTACAAAGGCAAACCGGCAATTGAGAAAGCTGCCACTGTTTAAGCAGGCCTTTTTACACACCTCATTTCCTAATTAAAAGCAAGTCAGATGAAAATCGGACTCGATGTTATGGGCGGTGATAATGCCCCGGCTGCAACCGTTGCCGGAGCCATTCTTGCCCGTGAAGAGCTATCGCCGTCTGATCGTATCGTACTAATCGGAAAAACGGATCTGATTTTAGCCGAACTTGAGAAGCACAAAGCCGATCCGGCGGGCTTCGATATCGTTCAGGCAAACGATGTAATCGGGATGGCCGAACATCCCACTCATGCCATCATCCGAAAGCCTGAATCAAGCATCAGCATAGGATTCAGGGAGCTTAAAAGAAGGAAAATCCACGCTTTTGCCAGCGCCGGAAGCAGCGGCGCCATGCTTGTCGGGGCTATCTACAGCGTAAATAACATACAGGGAGTTATCCGTCCGTGCACCTCCTCGGTTCTGCCGCAGGAAAACGGAGGGATAAGCCTGCTGCTCGATATCGGCACAAACCCCGATGCCAAGCCCGATGTGATGTATCAGTTCGGGCTGCTTGGAAGCATCACCGCCAAAAGCGTATATAAAATCAATAACCCCAGGGTTGGACTGCTCAACATCGGCCACGAAGAGGGAAAAGGCAATCTGCTGAGCCAGGCAGCCTTCTCTCTGATGAAAGGCAGCAAGGATTTCAACTTTATAGGGAATATTGAAAGCAGAGATATCCTAAGGGGAAAAGCCGATGTGATTGTATGCGACGGCTTTACCGGAAACATTCTGCTGAAAAATATCGAGGGGATGTACCGACTGATGATGAAGCGCGGACTTACCGACGATTATTTTGCACGATTCAATTACGAGAACTATGGCGGAACCCCAATCCTGGGAATCAATTCCACAGTGATTGTCGGCCATGGCATCTCGAACGATGTGGCCATAAAAAATATGCTGCTGCTTGCACGAAATGTGCATCAGGCAAAACTTTCCCAGAAGATTAAACGGGTACTCTCGCGCGTACCGGTCATTGTCAGGGATTAATCATTAAAAAAACCGCTCATGACAAAACTCAGAGCTGCAATAACCGGAGTTGGTGGATATGTTCCCGAATATATTCTCACCAATGATGAGCTCAGCCGCATGGTTGATACATCAGATGAATGGATAATGACCCGCATCGGTATCAAGGAACGCAGGATACTGAAGGGCGAAGGCAAAGGCACCTCCGATATGGGCGCTGAAGCAGTCAGGGAACTGCTCCGCAAAACCGGAACCAAACCCGAAGAGGTGGATATGCTGATCTGCGGCGTGGTAACTCCTGATATGCTTTTCCCGGCTACCGCTAATATCATTGCCGATAAAACCGATATCCGCAATGCTTTCGGATATGATATGAACGCCGGCTGCTCCAGCTTCCTTTATGCACTTACCGCCGCAACGAAGTTTGTGGAGTCGGGTTCGCATAAAAAGGTAATTGTGGTGGGCGCCGATAAGATGTCATCCATTGTTGACTATACCGACCGCGCTACCTGCCCCATCTTCGGCGACGGCGCCGCAGCCGTTCTGCTGGAGCCTACCACCGAAGATTACGGAGTAATCGATGCCATGCTGCAAAGCGACGGCGTTGGCCGCATTCACCTGCATCAGAAGGCCGGCGGATCGGTAAAGCCGCCTACGCACGAAACCATTGATGCCCGCGAACATTATGTTTACCAGGAAGGGCAGCCCGTTTTCAAATGGGCGGTTTCGAAAATGGCCGATATTTCGGTTGAGATGATGAAGAAGCACGGCCTCACCCCCGAAACCCTTACCTGGCTGGTACCCCACCAGGCAAATATGCGCATCATCGAAGCTACCGCCCACCGGATGGGAATCCGCAAGGAGCAGGTAATGATTAACATTCAGCGCTACGGCAATACCACTTCGGCTACCCTGCCGCTCTGCCTCTGGGAGTGGGAAAACCAGTTGCGCAAAGGCGATAACATTATCCTTGCTGCCTTTGGAGCCGGCTTCACCTGGGGCGCCCTCTACCTGAAATGGGCTTACGACGGCGATAAGGTTGGAAAATAATTTTAAATACTTTATCCTGCCCCCGGCGGCAGGATAGATAACGGATAAGAAACCTGCGGAAACCGCAGGTTTTTTTGTTTTCTCCCTGATGGGTTGTTGCTACTTCGATTAGTGCCTCCCGTATGCACGGGGTCTTCGATTCGTGGCAAAAAAAGAATTCGCCACAAAGACACGAAAACACAAAATCCCACTAAAAAAGATGGAAGCCTTTTGTGCTTTTTAGTGCCTTTGAGCTTCAGTGGCAAAAAAATAGTAGCCACAAAGACACGAAAACACAGAATCCCACTAAAAGAAAAATGCCTTTTGTGTTCTTTCGTGTCTTAGTGTTTTAGTGGCAAAAAAAGGATTAGCCACAAAGACACGGATCGTTGATCCCGCGGATGCGGGAAACACAAAAGCCCACTAAAAAGAATGAAGCCTTTTGTGCTTTTTAGTGCTTTAGTGTTTTAGTGGCAAAAAAAGAATTCGCCACAAAGACACGGAAACACAAAAGCCCACTAAAAAGAATGAAGCCTTTTGTGCTTTTTAGTGCTTTAGTGTTTTAGTGGCGAAAAAAGGATTAGCCACAGAAACACGGATGCACAAAAGCCCACTAAAAAAGATGGAAGCCTTTTGTGCTTTTTAGTGCCTTTGTGCTTCAGTGGCAAAAAAAACGTTTTTACCTGCAAACGATAATGCCGCTCCTACGGAGCTTGACTTTCTGACGAGATTTTTAAATCGGAAATCAAATTCGTCGCGGCGGACGGAAATTAAAAGTCCCGGAGGGACGACATTATGGTAATACTTCAAATGCGCCATCAGGCGCTTCATCCAGCAAAGACGGAGATTAAAGTAAAAAGACAAAAGTAACCCGCCAAAGGCGGAGCGCCGTCAGGCGCCGCAAATGCCAACGCCAAAGCGGAGGCTGCAATCCGGCAGAGGCGGACTCAAATGCAGCGCCAGCTGCTTCAAATGCACCGCCAGGTGCTTCAAATCTTCAAATGCAGCGCCAGCGGCTTCAAATGCACCGCCAGGTGCTTCAAATCTTCATCCGCCGCGGCGGAGTGCCGCCAGGTGCTTCAAATGCCCCGGCCTCCCCTACCTCAACCCCTGCTCGGTCCAGGTGCCTTTTTTGTATAGGCTTACCGCTTTGATTCCGCATTTTTTAAGTTGCTCTCCGGCAAGCGGAAACAGCTTGCTGATTTCGTCGGGGTGGTGGGCATCGCTGCTGATGGTAACCGGAATGCCCCGCTCTGCCAGTATCTTCAGGATATACTCTCCAGGGAAAAGGGATTCGCTGCGACCCTTGTATATGCCGCGGGTATTTACCTCGGCAATCACCCCCTTTTCGGCAATCAGCGCGATGGTTTCATTAACCAGATCGGTGTACCACTTCTCCTCTTCGCTGAACCAGCGCCCCTGGTTGTGCATCTTGATTTTATCGAAGTGGCCGATGATTTCGAAGGTCTCCTTCTCAAGCATTTCGTTTACCTGATGCCAGTAGGCGGTTACCGCTTTGCGGATATCCCCGTTGAAAAACCGCTTCAGCCCGTTGTCGTAGGTTTCGCGCTTCGGGCCGTCGATAAACCAGAGGTTATCCGGGTAGCTGTCGCCCACCAGATGCACGCTTCCGATGATGTAATCGAGCGACAGCGCCTTCCTGATTTCCGCAAATCCGGTGCTGATGCCGGGGATATAGTCGGCTTCAATGGCCAGCAGAATCTCAATTCTATCGGCAAATTCGCGGCGAAGGGCGTTTATCTCCGATACATAGGCCTCTTCGGTGCCGGGTTTCAGCGCAAAGGTGTTTTCGAAGGGCAGTACAGAGTGTTCCGAAAAGCCAAGGGATGAAAAGCCCTGACGGATTGCCTCCCGCACATACTCAACCGGCGCCGAAGAGCCGTCGGAATAGTGGGAATGGGTGTGGTAGTTATAAAGGGGTGTCATCATTCATTTCGGTTTGAGGATGGTTTTATCAGTTTGCCTCGCTTTGGGTCTGGAAGAGCGGGTGTTCCGCACTTACCACCAGATAGACCTTATCGCCCCGGCGCAGGGTTTCGGTAACGGGAATGGAGCAGTTGTCGCCCTTCACCGCCTGTTCCACCGGCTTCTCCTCCACCCTGATCTCGGTCACTTCACCTTCATAGGCGCCGGTGGTGGGACCCATAATCAGAATTTTGTCCCCCACGCTCATGCTTTGGGTGTCAATTTTGATTTCGGCTACATTCAGGCGGGCGAAGAAGTTCACCACCTTACCGATATAGACCTTCCGCTGAGTGGCCTGCGATCCGTAGCGTTCCGACCATTCGCCGGCTTTTTCGCCAAGGTAGTATCCGCCCCAGAAACCGCGGTTATACACTTTCCTTACCTCTTCGGTCCACGCTTCCACCTTTTCACGGGTATATTGCTTCTGCTGCCACGCCTCCACCGCCCGGTGGTAGGTGCGGGTAACGGTTTTCACATACTCGGCGGAGCGGCCGCGGCCTTCAATCTTCAGCACGGTGACCCCCGCATCGAGCAGGCGGTCGAGGATGGGCAGGGTCATCAGATCTTTGGGCGACATGATGTATTTGTTTTCGATCTCCAGTTCAATCTGGCTGTCGGCGTCCTTCACGGTATAGGCACGGCGGCAGGGCTGCAGGCAGGCGCCGCGGTTGGCCGATGAATTGAAGTTATCGAGGCTGATGTAGCACTTTCCGGAAACGGCCATGCAGAGCGCTCCGTGTACAAATACCTCGATCTGAACCGGTTGCCCGTTCGGGCCGGTGATATTCTGTTCACGGATGGCGCGGGTGATGTTTGCAATCTGCGGGATGCTCAGCTCGCGCGCCAGCACCATCACATCGGCATAGGCGGAGTAGAACTTCACCGCTTCGATGTTGGTGATGTTGCACTGGGTGGAAATGTGGATCTCCACTCCCCGGCTTCTCGCATATTCCAGTACCGAAAGGTCGGAAGCAATGATGGCGGTAACGCCGCTCTCTTTGGCGAGGTCCACCATTTCGCGCATCAGCGGAAGCTCTTCATCATAAATAATGGTATTCAGGGTGAGGTACGACCTGATTCCGTGTTCACGGCATATATCGGTAATCCGGCGGATATCGTCGGGCGAGAAGTTGCTGGAGGAGCGGGCGCGCATATTCAGCTGACCGGCGCCGAAATATACCGAATTGGCTCCGCCCTGTATGGCAGCCATCAGTGCATCGAATGAGCCGACCGGCGACATGATTTCAATTTCTGGCATCTTTTTCAAATTTCGTGCAAAGTTAATACAAATCGGCGCTTCGGCGGAAAGGTGGTAAACCGCGGAGGATATGTTCCGGGCGTTTCTCTCTCCCAAAAACAAATATCCGCAGCCTGAAAAGCCCGTTAAATCTTGAAAAGCAGCTAACTGCTACAGATTTGTTTTCAATTATCGGCTTTAAACCATATTTTTAGTATTTCATTCATACATAATCCTTAATTTTACAAGTTGAAAAAAATGTGTAATGGAGAAACGATGGGTTCTGAAAGAGCGGGTAAATGAGGAAACTGTAAAAATACTGGCAAACGAACTTGGAATCAACCCCGTACTGGCTGAATTGCTGGTTCAGCGGGGTGTTACCACATACGATGAGGCAAAGGATTTCTTCAGACCTTCATTGCAGCAGCTTCATGATCCGTTCCTGATGAAGGATATGGACAAAGCGGCTGACCGCATCATTCGCGCACTGGATACCGGGGAGAAAATCCTGGTGTACGGTGATTATGATGTGGACGGAACCACCGCCGTTTCGCTGGTTTATACCTTTTTGAAAGAGCTGGGCCATAAAGATGTCGATTTCTATATTCCTGACCGCTATGCTGAAGGATACGGCATTTCGTACAAGGGAATTGAGTTTGCCCGCGACAACAATTTCGGTTTGGTAATTGCCCTCGACTGTGGCATTAAGGCCATTGAAAAGATAAAGAAGGCAAACGAATACAAGGTTGATTTCATCATCTGCGACCATCACCGGCCGGCTGAACAGTTGCCCGATGCCGTGGCCGTACTCGACCCGAAGCGTGCCGATTGCAGCTATCCGTTCAAGGAACTGTCGGGCTGCGGCGTGGGCTTTAAGCTGATACAGGCTATGGCCGACCGGAAAGGGATTGACTATACCCGTCTGTACAAGTACCTGGATCTGGTGGTGGTGAGCATCGCTTCGGATATTGTTCCCATTACCGGCGAAAACCGCATACTGGCCTATTACGGGCTGAAGCTGCTCAACAGCCATCCGAGACCGGGTTTCGAAGCCATTCTGAAATTCTCGAACATCAACCGCAGGCAGGGAGCCGTACCGCGCCCGGTTGAAGAGCTGGAGAAAAACGGCAGCAACGGCGACGAGAACGGATACATATTCTCCAGAGAACTAACCATTTCGGATCTGGTTTTTCTGCTTGGCCCTAGAATTAACGCCGCAGGAAGAATTGAAAGCGGGCGCAACTCGGTGGAGCTGCTGATTTGCAGCGATGAGGCCGAAGCCGAAACGATTGCCCTTCAAATCAATGAGCTGAATACCACCCGCCGCGACCTGGATTCATCCACCACCGATATGGCGCTGGATTCGATTAAAAACGATGCCAGGCTGCTCACATCCCGTGCAACCGTGGTTTACAATCCGGAATGGCACAAAGGAGTGATTGGCATTGTAGCCTCCAGGCTGATTGAAACCTATTACCGGCCTACCATCGTCCTTACCAAATCGAACGGGCTGGTTACCGGCTCGGCGCGATCGATCAAGGACTTTGATATTTACGATGCCATTGATGAATGCAGCGATCTGCTGGAACATTTCGGCGGACATAAATATGCAGCAGGCCTTTCGATGAAGGAAGAGAACCTGAATGCCTTTATCGAGAAGTTCGAACAGGTTGTTAGCCGCGGGATTACCGATGAAATGCTGGTTCCGGAGGTGGAAGTTGACCTGGAGATAAACCTGAATGTGATAGACCAGAAATTTTTCAGGATACTGAAGCAGTTTGCCCCTTTCGGGCCGGGAAATATGTCGCCGGTATTTCAGACCAACCGGGTGATGGATAACGGTTATGGTAGAATTGTAGGTAAAAATCACCTGAAACTTACCATCGGGCAGCGCGAGATCGCTTCAAATCCCTTTCCGGCAATTGCATTCCAGCAAGGCGACCACTTCACCTACATCAATCAGGGCAGGAATTTCAATATCTGCTATCACATCGAGGAGAATGAGTGGAACAACCAGAAGACCATCCAGTTAAACATCAAGGATATTAAAATCCCGAACGAGAGCGAAGGGTAATCAGAAGTTTAAAAATGTCTTTACCACCAGGTAAATTCCGAACAGCACCAGCAGTATTCCCACTATGTGGTTAACAATGATAAGGTAGCGCGGCTTAAAATAGCGTTTCAGCCGGCTGGCTATAACCACCTTTATCAGATCGGTGATGAAGATGGTTAAAAGGGTTCCGGCAAAAAACACCTTTATGGCGATTGAAGAGCCGTTGTGGCCCGTACTGACGGTTACCATTGCTGAAATCCAGAATATCCAAACAAAAGGGTTTGCAATATTCAGGAAAAAGCCCTTGAAGATATAGGTTGCCGGCCCCGGCTTTTTAACCTCCATCACGCTGTTGTCTTCGGCAATATGCACTTTGCGCAGAAAGGTAACCACTCCGAACACCATCAGGATAATTCCGCCTATAATTCCGAACATCAGGTAGTTACGGTCGTTCCCGAAAACCTGAAGGGCGCCCAGATAGCACATCACCACCAGGGTAAGGTCGCTCAGGAAGATACCTCCTGCCAGAAGTATGCCCCGGTACATTCCGCGGTGGATGCTGGTCTGGATCAGCGAAAACATCGCCGGACCGAGCATAATGGCCAGAGTGAGCCCCAGAATGGTACCTTCGAGAAAAGGGTGCATATTGGTCGGCAGATGCCGTTATTGTTTATTTATATATAACCCTGCTCCTGCAGCCGTGTTCATCCGGTTTAACGAAATGACAACGGATAATGCTGCCACAGAATCAGCCTTATTTTATTTATTCCGGTAATTATGTTCCAGATACTCTTCCCATTTAAGGAGATTGTTGCCCTTTAAAACCCTGGGAAATTTATTCTGCCCGCCCTCTTTTCCCTGCAGCTTCATATAATCATAGAACAACTGCAGCGGGAGCGGTTCAATCAGAACTTCGCGGATAGCGGCAATCCTCTCCACCCGGTAGTCGTCGTTCAGATCTTTCAGATTCTGATCTATATGGTTGCGGATGGTATCGGTGTCGAGTGTCGTGACATCGCCCTGAACGCCCAGATACCACTTGTGGGCGAACATACTCGCATGCTTTATTCCGGCAACGGTAAACTCCTGAACGGAGATGTTCATCTGCTCCTCAAGCATCTGGATGGCGCGGTTCATATTCTCCTGCGACAGATGTTCCCCGCAGAGATTCAGGAAATGTTTGGTGCGGCCGGTAATAACGATCTCAGAAAGCGATTTATCGGTGAACTTGATGGTATCGCCGATCAGATACCTCCAGGCGCCGGCACACGACGACAACACCAGCGCATACTCCTTGCCCTCCTCCACCTGATCTATCGTAAGGGTCTCAGCATCGGGCAGAAAAGCGCCTTCAAGGTCAAAATTGCTTTCGTTAAACGGAATGAACTCGAAAAACAACCCGTTGTCGAGTACCAGCTGCATGGAGGTGGTGTTGGGCCTCGACTGAAACGCAATGAATCCCTCCGATGCCAGATAGGTTTCTATATAGGTGAGGGGTTTTGCAAGCAGCTTTTCAAAAGTCTTGGCATAAGGGGTAAATGACACCCCGCCGTGAACATAAATGGCGAGGTTTGGCCATATATCATGAATGGTATTCAGGTTGTAGTGTTTGATAATCCGCTCCATCAGAATCTGGATCCATGCCGGAACGCCCACAATCACCCCGATATCCCAGTCTTTCGCCTTTTTGATGATCTCCTCCAGCTTGTTGCTCCAGTCGCGTTCTTTGGAGATACGCTTTCCGGGCTTATAGAAATGCTGAAACCAGAACGGGATATTGCCGGCGGTAATTCCCGAGAGGTCGCCTTCATAATAAGTGCCGTTGAAATGCAGGTGAGTGCTGCCGCCAAGCATCAGAATCCCGCGCTCATAGAAGTCGCGGGGGAAATCGTAACGGGCAAGGGTAAAAATCTGCCGGATGCTGGTCCGCTTGATGGCCCTAAGCATATCGGCCGTAACGGGTATATATTTGCTCGATGCTTCACTGGTTCCGGAGCTTAAAGCAAAGTACTTTACCTTGCCGGGCCAGCTGACGAAAGCTTCGCCGTTCAGGGTGCGGTACCACCAGCGCTGATGAATGGCATTGTAATCATGCAGCGGCACCTTCTTTCTGAAAGCCTGGACAAAATCTTTCTGGCGCAGCATGTTGCTGAACTCATAGGTCTCGCCGAATGCCGTGAACTGAGCCTCACGAAGAAGCTTCTTCAGCGTGGCTTTCTGCTTTTTCCAGGGCGTTGTGTACCTTATCTTTTCAAAAGGTATTTTGCTCGGAAATTCAATGGCACTCTTAATAATGGATCCAAGTATAGGCATTGTCTGGCTTTTTTAAAAAATCCGGTTTTAAGGGTGCAAAATTAACGCTTTTTTGTTTTAATCTGATATTCTGACAGCTACTGTAATTCAGCAAAAAATCATGCTGTTCCGTAAACCGGAGCCGCCGGTTTCCGTTTATCGGGTACGGAGTTCCGACTGTAAATATGCCGGATACCCTGAAAAACCTGTGCTATTTTTTTGTAAATTTGGATTTGGCTTCACAAAACACCCATTTAAAATGGCAAAAAAACGCAAACTTCCGTTTATCCTGCGCCTGCTTGCCGGCGTAGTCATTTCCCTGATCCTGATCGTTGGTCTGTTTCTTGGCTGGCAGACAGCCACCGAATACAGACCGGATTACGCCATTCCGGTTGCGGTAAGCGGCACACCCGATGTGCTGCCCGATACGCTGACCCTGACCACCTACAACATCGGCTACTGCGGGCTTGGCGCCGAAATGGACTTCTTTTACGAAGGCGGCAGCATGACCCGCCCCACGGAAGCACTATATAAAAAGTACGAGAGCGGATTGCTCGACCGGCTGCAGCAGTTTTCCGACAGGGATTTTATCCTGCTTCAGGAAATCGATACCCTCTCGCGCCGAAGCTGGTATTCGAACCAACTGTCAGAGATACGGAAGCGGTTCAGCGGGCTGAATGCATTCTTTGCCATGAATTACAACGCCTGGGTTCCGCTGCCCGTTACCAATCCCATGGGTAAGGTGAACGGAGGCGTGGCGACACTGACGCGGCATACACCCGTGGAGGCCGTAAGATACGGTTTCAAAACCGGCTATTCCTGGCCAATGAGCGTGTTTATGCTGAAACGCTGCTACCTGGTTACCCGCTTTAAAACAGAAAATGGCCGGGATCTGGTGCTGGTGAATACCCACAACTCCGCTTTCAGCGATGCGGCGGAGATCCGGAAAACAGAGCTTGCCCAGCTCAGAGAGCTGATGGAAAGCGAATATGCAAAGGGGAATTATGTGCTGATTGGAGGCGACTGGAATCAGAATCCCGTTGGATTTGACACCCTGCAGCTTCTGCCCGAATACCGCCCGCACCTGATCATGCCGCCCATCCCCGGGGATTTTCTGCCGCAGGGATGGAGGTTCGCCTGGGATCCGGAACATTGCACCAACCGCGATGTGGATAAACCCTACACCCCCGGAGTAACCAAATCAACGCTGATTGACTTTTTTGCGCTGTCGCCGAATATCGGTTTGTTGTGGGTTAAAGCCCTTCCAACCGGATTTACCGAAGCCGACCATCAGCCGGTTACGGTGAGGGTGGTGCTGGAGGAGTAGAGGGCAGAGATGAGTCCGCCGCGGCGGACAAATTTCTAATTTCTAATTTCTAACTGCCTGTAAATTAAAATAATAGATAAAAACAATTGAATATAGAAAAAGCTTAAGAAGCATTCTGTGTTCTTTAGTGCCTTAGTGCCTTAGTGGCAAAAAAAGAGTAGTCACAAAGACACGGATCGTTGATCCCGCGGATGCGGGAAACACAAAATCCCACTAAAAGAGACGGATGCCTTTTGCGCTTTTTAGTGCCTTTGTGCTTCAGTGGCAAAAAAAATCGTTTTACCTGCAAACGATAATGCCGCTCCTACGGAGCTTGATTTTCTAACGGACCATTTTTTTTCTACCATAATGTCGCTCCTACGGAGCTGGACTTTCTAACGGGACTTTTTAAAAATCTAAAATCTAATCCGCCGCGGCGGACTAAAATAAAAAGTCCCGGAGGGACGACATTATCGTCTGCAAATCAAATAATCGCTTTTACGGGATCTGATTTTCAATCGTTTTCAAAAAACAGATCGGCGGCAATGCCATCGGCCATAAGTTTGCCTTTGGCGGTTAGGATATGGCATCCGTTCTGGCAGGCAACCAGTCCGGCGGCGAGGTGTTTTTTCATGCCTGCGGCAAAATAACTCCGGTAAGCTTCGCCGAAACGGGCGGCAATCTCCTCTTCGCGGCAGCCCCACATGGTTCTGAGGCCGGTCATGACATATTCGTTGTACTGCTGGCCGGTACTTAGGATTTCCGTTTCGTGTGGGATGGCGCCGGTTTCAACCGCCTGAAGGTAGCCTTTGATGTCGGAGACATTCCACTGCCGCGAGCTGCCGTTGAACGAGTGCGCCGAGGGGCCCAGCCCCAGATACGGCACCCCTTTCCAGTAGGCGGTGTTGTGCCGCGCAAAGTTCCCCGGCGTACAGAGATTGGAGATTTCGTAGTGCAGATATCCGGCAGCCTCCATGGTTTGTGCCAGCATTCCGAAGTGGCGCACCGCCTGAACCTCATCCACCGGAGCGAGTTTGCCCCTGCGGATCAGCACATCGAGCGCCGTTGCCGGCTCCACGGTCAGGGCATAGGCCGAAAGGTGCGGAATGCCCATACGGATAACGGTTTCGAGGTTGCGCTCCCACTTTTCGTCGCTCAGGGTGGGGAAGCCGTAAATCAGGTCGATGGTGAGGTTGCCGAAGCCGGCTTCCTGCGAAAGGCCGATGCATTCCAGGGCTTTGCCCCCGCTGTGAACGCGGTTGAGGTAGTGCAGATCCTCATCGTCGAACGACTGCACCCCCATGCTGAGCCGGTTGATGCCCAGCCGCTTCCAGCTTTTCAGGCTTTCGCGGTTCACATCGTCGGGATTGGCTTCGAGGGTGATCTCCGCATCGCCGGAGAGGGTATGGGTGCGGGCAACCGCTTCCATGATCGCCGAAAGGAACTCCGGGCTGAGCAGCGAAGGGGTTCCTCCGCCGAAATAGACCGACTCCACCACCGCTCCCTTCAGGTAATCGCGCTGAAGCTCAGCCTCCCTGACAATGGCGGCGGCCACTTCGGGCAGGTGGCGCTTAGAAACCACCGAAAAGAAGTTGCAGTAGTGGCATTTCTGCCTGCAAAAGGGGATATGGATGTAAATTCCTGCCAATGGATGAATTGTTAGCGTTGTAAGCGTTGATTCCGGAGGGGGCTCCGCTATTTTCCGGTGACCACCTGAATGGCCAGCGGAAGGATGTCGAAATGCATGGGGGTGTGGCCCAGCGACTCGCCGTCGGTCTCTACATACATCTTCTGCTCCGATTCAATTTCAACTTTTTCGCCCCTGAATGCCCGCACCTGGGGAATGCTGAGGAAAGTGCCGTCGTACAGCCTTCTGATGCTTCTGATCACCCTGAGCCTGCTGATGCTTGTAACCACCGTAACATCAAAAAGGCCGTCGTCGGGGAGGGCATTGGGCGCCTGCATCATACCGCCGCCGTTGTATCGGCAGATGGCTACGCTCATGGTAAAGACACCCGCCTTCAGCTCATTGCCGTCAACCTTCACTCTGGCAACGGTGGGCTTATAGCTGATAAGGCTGGCAAACAGGCTGATGAGGTAGGAAAATGGGCCGCTTTTGCCCTGCTCCTTTACCCTGTTTGTCCGTTTTGCCACCATGGCATCGAAGCCCAGGCCGGCCATATTGATGAAATGGCGCTGCTTTGAGAGGTTTTTCGACTGAAAATGAACCCTGCCGATATCCTGAAGCACCGTTTTTCCGCGCTTAATCACCTCTATGGCGCCCTTGTAGTCGAGCGGTATGTTGAAGGAACGGCCCCAGTCGTTGCCGGTTCCCACCGAAATCATGGCCAGGGTAATCTCCTGCGGCGGGAAGCGCTTTTGGGTGAATACGCCGTTCACCACTTCGTTCAGGGTGCCGTCGCCGCCCACCACGATGATTTTTCTGAAACCGGATTCGATGTGTTTGCGGGCGAGCCTCATGGCGTGGTTGGGATGATCGGTAAAGACACTGGTAAAATCGATGCCGGCTTCATTCAGAAGGCGGGCAATCTCGAGCCAGTCCTTTTCGCCCTTCCGCCTGCCGGCGTTGGGATTGACGATCACAAACCATTCACTGCCTGTTTGCATTTCTTCCCGGATATAAAGTTATGGTTTAACCATCGATTCAAGTTTTTGTTTCACCTCTTCAGGTTTGATGCTCAGCATACATTCGCAGCGGGTGTCGTTTTTGCATTCGTTGCACTCCTTTCCGGCCACCAGCCATGTGGCGCGGGTTCCCAGCGGCGCCCACCTTCCGGGATGTATCGGCCGTATCGGCGGAAACAGCCCGATGGCGACTCTTCCCAGCGCGGCGGCCAGGTGCAGCGGCCCGGTGCCCGAGGCAACCAGCCCGCCGGCGGCGGAAATGAACGAGATAAGTTCCTCCAGATCCATCTTCCCGGTAAGGTTGGTAACCCCCCTTGCCTTCCCGAAAAAACCGGCCTCCTCCAGCAAACGGCCTTCGGCTTCCGTTCCGGTGATAAAGATATTATATTTTTCGTGCGGAAGCAGCTCCGTCAGCTTCGCAAAGTTATCAATTCCCCATTCTCTGCCGCTGCCCTTCGATTTTGGATGCAGAATCAGGTTAAACCGTTCCGGGTCGATCAGCTTCCGGAGTCCGGCGGGCAGCTCCTTTATCCGCTCCATTCCGTAAAGTGCCGGGATGGCGGAGGTGGTAACGGCTATTCCGGGCAGCAGACGGGCAATCAGACGGGCGTTCAGCTCCGCTTCGTGCAGGGGCGAGTTCCGGCGCGAGAGCCGCACCAGCCGGTTGCAGGTGTACCAGTGGTACAACCGCCCGGTGGTTCCCATCCGTTCGGGAATGCCCGCCTTTTTTGCCGCAAGGGCAATCTCCCTGCGCGGAAATACATGGATGATCAGATCGGCGCCGGTGTTGCGCAGAAATTCGGCCTGGCGGCCGGCAGGCAGTGCCGACAGCCCGTTCCAGTCGATGAATTCGTCGATGTGGATGCAGGACTCTATAACGGCCCGGGTGTACGACTGACCCAGAAACAGGATTCGGGCTTCGGGGTGGTATTTGCGCAGCAACCCGGCCACCGGCAGGGTAAGCACCACATCGCCTATGCTGTCGGTGCGGCTGATGATGATTTTCCGGTATTGCCTCATGCCGTTTGTTGCCTCGATTTCTGAAGCTGCCTTATCTTCTTGTATTTCAGATAGGTGGCTCCCGCCGATATCCGTGATATGGTGAATCCGGCCCTGCCGTCGAGAATGCCGAGTTTCAGGAAGTAGTCACGCAGAAATTTTACGACCGGACTCAGATAGAGGGTAATCAGGTTGGCCCGCTTTCCGTTTTCGAACTGCGATTTTGCCAGGATTCCGGTGAAGTACTCCACCTGGCGGTAGTGGTCGCCGAGGGTGTAGTAGCTGTAATGCAGGATGTTGCCCTTCAGCCGGCCGGTGTTTTTGTCGCCTTCGAACAGCTCATACCGGTCGTGCGGATTCACGCCGCCCCACGCTCCCTTCCGCGAATCCCACAGCCGCAGCTTGCGGTCGGGGTACCAGCCGCAGTGGTAAATCCACCTGCCGCAGTAGTTGGTGAGGCGGTTCATATAGTAGCCGTCGAACTCCCAGTTCTCCTTCACCCTTTTTATCTCCTCCCTCAGGGTATCGTCGAGCGCTTCGTCGGCATCGAGCGACAGCACATGGGGATACTTCGCATGGCTTACCGCGCGGTTCTTCTGCTGGATGTGCCCGTCGAATTTATGCTGCACGAATCTGGCTCCGTGTTCCCTGCAGATGGCTTCGGTACCGTCGGTGGAAAAGGAGTCGAGCACCACCACATCATCGGCCACCCCGCGCACCGATTCAAGGCAGCGCCCGATGTTGCGCTCCTCGTTGAAGGTGATGATGACGACCGATAACGGAATCATAGGCGGCTGTTTTTGGTGTATCCGGATGAAGCGGCGCAAAAAGGCCGTTTCCAGGCTGCAAATTAGCGATAAAAGAGATATCTGAAACTGCAAATATAAACCCGCTGCAATTTTTAACACATCTTTAATTGCCTTTTTGCAAAAATTAACGGATTATTGCTTTGTTAAACACCTGATTATCTGCTATATGACTTTTTTACGCCATTTTCCCGACTTCAGATAATAAAAGGAGAGCAGCGACAGCACCAGGCCATATACATACTCGCTGGTCCACACCAGTTCGATGCTGAGCTTCAGCCTGACCGCCAGCAGCCAGGTTGCGGCCAGATAGAGCACAATGGTTATGGTTTCGATGAGCAGTGCGGTTTGCGTGTTTGCCGTTCCGCTTACGCCATTGAACATTATGCTGGAGAACGAGAAGAGAAACAGCGCCGACATCACCACATAAAAGGGGCGTACCGTCATATTGATCAGCTCCGGATCGGAGGTATAGATGGAGATCAGCAGGTGCGGAATAAAGGCGGAGATCAGGATGATGCTTCCGATCAGGATGAAATTCATCAGCGCAACCCGTTTGATCACCGGGATTACAAATTCGGGTTTCCCCTGTCCTATTACATTGCTGACCAGCGAGTTGGTTGTCGAGCCGAACGCGAATACCGGAATCATCAGCACAATGTAGGCGCTTCGGATGATGTTGGAGATGGCCAGCGGCCGTTCGCCCATCTTTTCGATAATCATGAAAAATACAAACCAGCTTGCCAGCGACAGAAAATACTGCAGCATCACAAAAATCGAGACTTTCAGCGTGCTTTGAACCACTTTCAGGTCCATCCTGCCAAACCTGAACAGGTTGAAATGGTGCAGGTTAACCCTTCGGAAGGTGTAGATAAAGAAGTAAACCGCCGAAACCATTTCGGCAATTACCGAGGCGATGGCGGCGCCCTTTATCCCCATGGCGGGGAAGCCGAAGTGGCCGAAGATCATGGCGTAGTCGAGGAATACATTCACCACGGCCATGATGACGGCGTTGTAGGTGAGCACCCGCGTATTGGTGGTGCCGATGTAGAAGGAGCGCAGCAGCACATTGGCATAGGCGAAGAAAAGCCCGTAGATGCGGTATTGCAGAAAATCGAGGCTGGCCCGGTAAACCGCGTCGGAGGCGATGATGGGCCGCAGCATATAGGGCGAAAAGAAGCGGATGATCAGAAACAGGATCAGCCCCAGAAAGGTGAGGAAATAGAGGCTGTTGTCGGTGATGCTGCCGATTTCGCGGTAGTTTTGTTCGCCGTTGCGCCTGGCTATCAGGATCTGAGCGCCGATGCCAAAGCCGAAGCCCAGCATAAACAGCGACACATAAAACAGCCCCGCCAGCGCCGAAGCACCAAGTTCCACCTCGCCCACACGGCCCAGAAATGCCGTATCGGTAACATTTACCACATTCTGCGCAACCAGGCTCAGGATAATGGGTAGGGAGATATCCCAGATTTTCCGGTAAGAAGGTAAGCTTTGATTCATTTGAGGGTGCAAAGATAGCAGAAAAGAGATTTGAGGCAGCTGAAGCCATTTGAAGTGCCTGCGGCACTCCGCCGCGGCGGATGAGTCCGCCTCTGGCGGATGAAGCGCCTGGCGGCGCTCCGCCGCGGCGGATGAGTCCGCCTCTGGCGGATGAGGCGCCTGGCGGCGCATTTAATTCCCGCTTTGCAGCGGATTAGAATTTTTCTTACCTCCTACTCCGACCTCTGACTTCTGACTTCAGTGGAAGGTCACTTTTTACTTTAATCTCCGCCGCGGCGGATTACCTCTTACTTCTTACTTCTTACCTCTTACTTCTTACTTCTTACCTCCTACTTCAGACCAATTACCTTTCTCAAATTTCATGATATATATATGTTGATTCATATAAAGCCCTATATTTGCAGCTTGTTTTTTTACAAAAACGGCGCAACGGATGGTTAAAATCCTTTGCCGTATTAACCCAACAAGTTGATAATCATTTGCTAACAACTCTGAACAGGAAGAACAGAAGCCTATGAAACAATTTACTTTTTTTAAAACCTTACTGATTGCAGCGGTAATGCTGCTGGGAAGCGGGAGTGTGATAGGACAGAAAACCTATGAAATGATAACATCCAACACCGGCCTTGTTGATGGCGGCAAGTACCTGATTATGGGACAGAAAAGCTCAGGTTGGTATGCGCTAGGAAAGCAAAATAATAATAACCGTGCAGCTGTCCAGGTAACAGTAACTGGTAATAAAACAACTGTGACCGTTGCAACAGCTGCAAACGATGACAAACCATTTGAAATTACCTTAGGAACAAGTGGTTCTAACTGGACACTTTTTGATGCGGTAAATAATGGTTATTTACGTGCAGGAACATCTAGTAATCAATTAATACTAAATGCTACACCAATTAATTTTTCTATTTCAGTAGCAGCAGATGGGAAAGCAACTGTTAAAGATGAAAATACTGCAGCGGCTAGTAACCTGATGAGGCTTAACAGCAGCAATAATCTGTTTTCTTGCTATGCAAGTGGACAGGCAGATGTTTATTTGTTTAAGGAGGTTACTGGCGCCCCCACCCCTACCATTACCGTTACCCCTGCCACATTAAGCGGTTTCACCTATATTTCCGGCAATGGCCCTTCGGCAGCGCAGGAGTTTACGGTATCAGGCAGCAACCTTACCGCCAATATTTCGCTTACCGCTCCTACCAATTATGAGATTTCAACATCAGCTGGTTCGGGTTACGGTGGTTCGCTTTCGCTTACCCAGTCTGGTGGTAGCGTAGCCAGTACCACCATTTATGCAAGGCTTAAAGCCGGCCTGGCTGTTGGCAATTACAACGGTGAAACGGTAAATATTACCTCCACCGGCGCTACAGCTAAAACAGTAACCCTAAGCGGAAGTGTTACCGCACCTGCTCTTGATGCACCCGTAGCCACAGCAGCAACCGCCGTTGGCAGTACAGGTTTTACGGCCAACTGGAATGCGGTAAGTGGTGCAACAAGCTATCGTTTAGAGGTTTATACCAAAACAGCCGGCGGAACCATGACTGATCTGATTATCTCAGAATATGTTGAGGGATCAAGCAGCAACAAATACATTGAGATATACAATGGAACTGGCGCATCGGTTAATTTGTCGGATTATAAATTGCAATTATATGCTAACGGTGCATCATCTACAACCAATGATGTTACACTTTCAGGGACACTTCCATCTGGCGAAACCATGGTTTATAAAAACTCTGGTGCAAATCTTACCTTACCTGAGGGTGTTACTGCTGTGAATAATGCTGCGGTAAACTTTAACGGAGATGATGCCGTTGTGTTGTACAAAATCTCAACAGGTTCTTATGTAGATATTTTCGGGGTAATAGGTAATGACCCGGGTTCAGCATGGACTGCTACCGGAGGTTATACTACCGTAGATAAAACCTTACGCAGGAAAGCTTCTGTAACCGGTGGTGTTACGACCAATCCTTCGGGTACAGGTGCAGGTGCTTTTACCACTTTGGCAACCGAATGGGATATGTTTGATACAGATAATGTTTCTGGATTAGGTTCACATACAGCTAATACTCAGGCAAATACCCCCATCACCGGCTCACCCTTTACCGTTGAAAATGGCAACTACCATGATATTACCGGCCTTACTGCCAGCACAACTTATTATTATAGGGTAAAGGCGGTAGCTGGAGAGTTTGAGTCAGAGGAATCCAATGAAATTTCTGTTACTACCCTTGTTGCCAGCCCGGTAGCAACCTTTAGCGGCACCGGTAATTGGCATGAGGCAAGCAAATGGAGTACCAACAGCGTTCCAAACAGTACTACCGATGTTGTAATTGCTGGAAATGTTACAGTTACCGAGAATTATGCTGAATGTAAAAATATGATAATTAACCCTGGCGGCGCATTAACAGTTGTTAATATTGATGGTGTACTAAAACAACTTGTAATTAATGGAGATCTTCTGATTAAGTCAGATGCCGGTGGTACAGGTTCAGTTATCTTTAATTCAAGTTTTGAATCGGGTAATTTCTATAGCAATATACTTATACTTGGCACCAGCAATGCCACCATTGAGCGTTATATTTCTGCGGCTGATTGGAATAATGCCGGAAGTGGCTGGCATTTAATCTCTTCACCGGTAAGCGTTGAGTTAATTGAAGGGAAGTGGACTCCCACAGGAAACGATAACGATTATGACTTTTACGCACTGGACGAGTCAAAAGAAAACGAATACTGGCTGAACCAGAAGGTTAGCGAAAACGGAATTGACTTTTTTGAACCAGGTATAGGTTATCTGGTAGCTTATCAGCAATCGGATACCAAGGAGTTTAATGCTACGGATATCGTTCAAGAAGTAAAAGTAGTATCAATAAACACTTCAGATATTACCATCTCCGGCCTTGCCAATACAACCGGAAGTGCATACCCCGGCTGGCATCTGCTTGGTAACCCCTTCTCCAGCGCACTGCAATATGACAATACCTGGACGAAAAGCAATATTGATGCTATAATTCAGGTTTGGGATTCACAAACAGGCAGCTACAAGACTTCAACTGATGTTGGAGGCATTATCCCTGCCATGAACGGCTTTATGGTACACACTTCCGGTAACGGCTCCATTACCATTCCGGCTTCAAAAAGGGTACATAACTCAACCAACTGGTACAAGTCGGGCGAAGACTTTATTCTTCTTGTTGCCCGCGATCTGGACGGAACCACTTCGCAATCGAGCATCGTAAGGTTTAATCCTGCCGCAACCGCCGGATATGACTCACAGTTCGATTCATACTTCCTTGCCGGTTTTGCGCCCATGTTCTATTCGGTATCTGGCGAAGATCTCTATGCGCTCAACACCCTGCCCGAACAGAGCAGCGGCCTGGTCGTTCCCTTCGGCTTTGTAAAGAATAACTCTTTCAACTTCAGCATCGGACTGGAAAAGAGCCTCCCCGGATTGGTACTCTTCCTTACCGACAACAAAACCGGCGAAACCGTTAACCTTACCGAAGCCGGCAGCCATCAGTTTACCTCCGAAGAGGGTGATGATGCCAACCGCTTTGCACTGCACTTTGCACCCCTCGGCATCGAAAAACCGGGTGCCGCCTTGGATGCAAAAATCTATGCCTACCAGCAGGTGGTTTACCTTGCCGGCCTGGATACCAAAACCGAAGTAACCATCACCGATCTGATGGGCAGGACGGTTAAGCGCGTTCAGCTGAATGGCGGCGGTTTGTCAACCATCAATGCTGCCGGTCTGCCCAAGGGCGCCTATATTGTAACGGCAGTATCCGCTTCGGGTAGTGTAAGTGCCAAAGTAATTTTATAAATCGTCCGTGTCGCAAGGCCGTTTTAATT
>LUZO01000120.1 GCA_001603685.1 Bacteroidales bacterium Bact_23 | reverse complement strand
AATAGCAATTGATTCAACTGGTGTATGTATAGAACTTCATTTTAAAGATGTTTCATATTCTCTAAGTGAACAGGGAGCATATGAATACATAAGAAGAACCATGATAGCTAATCCTCACGCTAAAATTACATTTAGAGATCCTACTGGACACATTTATCTATTTGATAGGGCCAGCGCTGAGATACCTCCACTTCCTAAGGAAGTTTTACCTCACCCCCGTGGTGTTACTGCTGATGATCTGATATTTATGGCTAAACATACTGATAAACGCAGATTTAGAAGTATGCTTACCAGTAATCTTTCCAGAATGTCCACTAAACGGGTAAATGAAATTGAAGAGACCACTGGAATAGATCTAAACAAAAGGCCTAAAGACATGAAATGGGAAGAAGCAGAACAAATTGTGGAAACCTTTAGAAAAATGGATTTCATGGCCCCACCAACCTCTGGTTTAATACCTATAGGTCAAAAACAGGTTGAAAAGGGTATGATTGAAATTTTGAATCCAGAATTTGTTGCGGCAACCACCAGAAAACCTGTCACCTACCGAGGAGGAGTGGCCTTTGTTATTGAGTCGGGTATATCATATGGAGGAGAATCTGGAAGACTGATCGGCGAGCAAAAGAAAGCCGAGATTATGAGATTTGCCAATAGAGTTCCCTTAACCTTTGATCAAGGAAGTTGTGCCATAACAGAAGGTCTGAAAAGTATAGACTGGAAACGTTATGGTATACGTGATTTAGATAATGCACCCATCACTGTCTTTGTGAATATTGTATCAACCAATGTTCCATATCTGTCAACTGGAAAGCAAAGCGTGGCACCAGAACCTGAAATTCTCCATGAAGTTAGACAATCAACCATGAAAATTGCAAGGAAACTGCAGAAATACTTAAGGGCTAAAAAGGCTGAAAAAGAGGAAGCAATGCGTTCCCAAGTATTTGAAACCTATGTGCCCCTTATATTAAAAGAAGCAGCAGTTCTAGCCGAAACAGATGTCCCTGAATATGACCATGTATTATCCAAGGTTACAAGAAAACCGAAAATATTAGAGGAGTTAGATGATGAATAGGAAGGATATTGCAATCAATAAACTAAAAAGCCTGGGTGAGATGATAATAGAAGATGTACAGGAAATGAATGTCCCAGCCATAAAAGTTCCATCCCGTGGTACATCTAACATTGTTTACGATGACATTAAAAGGCATTACGTCTTAGGAGACCGTTTTGGTAAGCGTTCTCTGGGAAATGTTAAACAGATAAAAAAGATAGCCCAAATGGTTTACATGGCTAACTTCTGCAAACAATTAGTACGAACACAAAAAACTGCCACCCTGAGGGAGATGTACTATGTTTCCGAAGGATGGGATGTAGACTTTGGTGACCAGCAGGAATCTAACATTGTAGGTGAAGACCTGGAAGTTACCCTTGGAATGACCCGTGAAGACCTTGGATTAATGCCAGAAGAGGATGGAGCCTCTGTTTATGGTGAATTAACTATACAAGAGGGAGATATTGAAATTAATGCTATGAAATCCGGTAAATCTGGTTACACTATTTCACCCACAATTGATG
>LUZO01000119.1 GCA_001603685.1 Bacteroidales bacterium Bact_23 | reverse complement strand
TATTTAGACCAATTGAGCAAAGCGATAATTGGTCTATTATATTTTTCCAATCGGTATTATCAGGCACAAGCCCTTGCAGGAGCTAAACGACAATCAGGTTTTTCAGCATGGCAGCCACCAGCGATACGCCAATTCCGACGCACACCACCGCAATTCCGGTAAGCCATAGCTTCAACCTTCGCGAGGCCTTTTCCGGCATCCCGTTGATTCTTCTCTCAAGCGAAGCCCCCAGCCAGGCGGTAACCAGCATGGCGCCGGCAATGCCAATCAGGGTTCCGGCAAGCACATCGCCGGCAAAATGCACCCCTACATAGATGCGCGTATAGCTGATCAGCATCACGGCAAAGGCAGGCCAGATCCGCGACAGCCGGCTTTTGTCCAGATTCAGGACAAGGGTGGTAAAGGCGGCGGCGGTAACGATGCTGTGCCCCGACGGAAATGTGTGATGGTACATTTTATATCCCGCTACCGTATGCACACCGCCGGTTTCGGCAAACACGCGCAGCGGCCGGCCCCAGTCGTCGAAAACCGTATTTTTCAGCACCTGGCCAAACAGTCCGCTAAGGGCAACAGCTACAATCACCAGCAGTACCAGATGCGGATGTTTGCGCACCAGAAACAGCGCCAGCACCGAGGTAAGAATCAGCGCATCCCCGAAATGGGTAAGGATAAACATGGGGTAATCCAAAAAAGGAAGGTGCAGCCCGTTCAGCATCAGAAAGCTGCCCTTGTATCCGTACAGAACCAGCAGAATGGCGAGGAAAAGGCAATAAATCCCCACCAGAGCGAAATAGGTCAGTTGGTCTCTTTTTAGCAGCTTATCCATCAATATTGTTTTTTTGTTTGCGGAAGCCTCTTTTTCAGCTCCCGGTTACCGGCCCGTGGCACCGTGCAAATGCCCCGCTAATCCTGCGAATACTCCTGAACCAGCTTGCGGTAGGCCGAAAATACATTGGCACGCGAAACAAAGCCCACATACTTACCGTTGTCGAGCACCGGCAGGTTGTAATTGGAGGTTTCGCTGAACTTCTTCGCCACATCCTCCATGGTTTCGTTGATATCCACCAGCGTTTCAGGCATAAACATCAGGCTCCGTACAAAAGTCTTGTCATACAGCTCATGTTTGAACACGATATCCCTGATTTCGTTCATAAACACCACGCCCAGGAAGTTGTTCTCTTCGTCAATCACCGGAAACACATTCCTTTCGGAGCGGGCAATCACCTTCACCAGCTCACCCAGGCTTGCATCGGGGTTAACGGTCAAAAAGTTGGTTTCAATCAGTTTGTCGATGTTCAGCCGGAGCAGCGCCGCCTTGTCCTTGTCGTGGGTAATCAGTTCGCCCCGCTCAGCCAGCCGTTTGGTGTATATGCCGTGCGGCTCGTAAATGCTGATGGTCAGGTACGATATGGTTGAGGTGATGATGAGCGGGATAAACAGCTCATAACCGCCCGTAATCTCGGCGATGAGGAATATGGCGGTGAGCGGTGCGTGCATCACCGCCGCCATAATACCCGCCATCCCGGCAAGGGCAAAATTCTTTTCAGGCACATACCAGATATTCAGGTAGTTGATAAATCGGGCGGCAAAGAATCCGGTAACGCCGCCCACAAACAGCGAGGGTGCGAAAACGCCGCCCACACCGCCGCCTCCGGTGGTGGAAGCCATGGCAATCACCTTGAAGAAGATCACCAGCAGCAGGAATCCCATAAACAGCCAGTGGTTGTGGCGGAATGGATAAAAGAAGGAGTTGTTAACGATGGTATCGCCTTTTCCGTTCAGGATATCTGCCAGAATTTCGTACCCTTCGCCGTAGAGTGGCGGCAGGATGAAAATCAGCAGGCTGACCAGAATACCGCCAATCAGCATGCGCCGGTGAGGCTTGCTGATGGATTCAATTTTCGACTCCACAAACGAATTGGCACGGGTGAAATAGAGCGAAACCAGTCCGGTAAGAATTCCCAGAACAATGAAAAACGGAAAGCTTCTAACCTCAAAAGGCTCGGTAATGTTAAACGAGAAGATGACCGCACTTCCCATCAGAAACGCCGAAATGGTGGCGCCTGTAACCGCCGATATCAGCAGCGGAATCAGCGAGGAGACCGTCAGGTCGAGCATCAGCACCTCCAGCGCAAACACCACCGCAGCGATGGGCGCCTTGAAGATGCCGGCAATGGCTCCGGCAGCGCCGCATCCGATCATCAGCGTCATGGTGCGGTAGTCCATCCGCAGCACCCGCGCAAGATTCGACCCGATGGAAGCGCCCGTCAGCACAATCGGCGCCTCAAGCCCCACCGAACCGCCAAAACCGACGGTCAGCGTACTGGCCACAAGCGAGGAGTAGTTGTTGTGCGGCTTCAGATGGCTGTTGTTCTTCGAAATGGCATACAGAATGCGGCTTACCCCGTGCGAAATGTCGTCCTTGATGAAGATATAGACAAACAGAAACGCCAGCGCCATCCCGATAAGCGGATAGGCAAGGTAGAGCAGATTGAAGCTTTCCACATCAAAACCCCGCGTAAGAAAATAGTGGGTGTAATGAACGGTGTTTTTCAGGATTATGGCTGCCAGGCCGCTGATAATGCCAACCACCAGACTGAGTATCAGCACAAAATTGCGGTGACTGATGTTCCTCACCCTCCATTTGTGTATCCTGATGATAATATCGCTGATAGTCATTG
>LUZO01000118.1 GCA_001603685.1 Bacteroidales bacterium Bact_23 | reverse complement strand
ATTGATCAGGTCTTTTAATTTTAACCTCTTTTAATATTGATGCCCGCAAACCAAGGTTATCACCGGCTTAGTTATTTATGCTGCCTGCTGCTGGTTTGCCGGCTTCTTGTCCCGTGCCAGAACCCCGTATTGGCACAGAACGACCCTAAGACGATAGTTCCCGATCTTTCGAATGAACTTGGGAATAAGTATTACGATGCAGTGGATTACTTGCTGAAAAATCCCTGGATGGCCGATACGCTGTTGATGGAGAAAATCAGCCCCGATATTGCATTCAGCATTGTAATTCCGGGTATGATGCGCTATTCAACCCTTCGCGAACTGGTTGAGTCGCGCCCCATACGGGCACTTTATATTCAATCGGGGCGAAAGTATTCATATTATGCCACGGGCCGTTTTCAGATGAAAGCATCATTTGCCGAACAGGTGGAACGAAATTATGTCCGCCTGAAAATGGGGCCATATAAATTCTGGCTTTCAAACACCAACAAGGCAAGAGCTGAAAGAGCCAAACGGCTGGATTCCGAAAAGTGGCAGGTACGCTATCTTGTAATTTTCATTAAAATTATGGATAAGCGTTTTGCACATATCAAATGGAAAAACGATGAAGACAAGGCCCGGTTTTATGCCACCGCTTTTGATGTGGGCTTCAACCGCGATGAGCGGACCATTCAGCGGTATATGACAGGGAAAGTTCCGGTAAGAAAAACACTTGCCAGAAAATCGAAGCAAATAAACTCAAAATACAGAACCGGCGATGTGGCTGTATGGTTCATGATAAACGACGGTCACCGTTTCAGACCGGAGTTTATGTTGCGCGGGGATAACGGAAGCAAAGAAGAGTAAAAGGGAATGATAATCAGCAGTATATAGATGAAAAATTCCATTATTCTCCCCTGACCTTACTCCACCTTTTAAGCCGGACAGCCGGATAAACATCATTAAAAAAGCCGGAAGAACCGATTCTCAGCTCTTCCGGCCTGATTGTCAGTGTTTCAGGGTATTGCAATTCTGAAACACTCCGATGCTTATTTCCTTATGTGCGCGCCTTTCACCGCATAGTAGAAGATGTAGATGTAGCACAGCGCCGGAACGATAAACGCCCAGGTATAACCGAACTTATCGGCAACGCTTCCCATGATCGGAGGGATGATGGCGCCGCCCAGAATCAGTGAATTGATCAGTCCTGAGGCGCTGCTGAGCTCGGCGGTATCGAGGTCTTTAACTGCCAGCGAGAAGATATTGGGGAACATAATGGAGTTGAACAGACCGATTGAGATGATGGTCCACAGGGCAACATTGCCGGTGGTGAAAGTAGTAAGCAGGTCGAGTGCTGCTGCAATCAGTGCAAAAATGGCCAGTGTTCTTGCGGCTTTTCCGGTTCCGATCTGCATGATCAGGAAATTGGCTACGGCTACTCCAAGGAAAACAGCGCCTATACTCCAGTTCCAGCCCGTTACAAAGGCGCCCGAAACAAACGCCAGCAACAAAACCGGCAGGGCAGAGGTGATCTTTTTTGAGCTGCTCATTCCCGAGAACATGAATGACCCGAAGAAACGGCCTACCATGGCGCCTCCCCAGTAAATGGCGGCATAGGTGGCAGCTTCCTCGCCCGTCATGGCCAGGCTCTTCTTCAGATAATTCACAATCAGGCCGGCGTTGCCCACTTCAGCGCCTACATAGGTGAAAATGGCCAGTGCGCCAAGCACCACATGGGGATATTTCAGAATGCTTTTCTTCTCTTTCTTTTCGTATGAGATGGCCGGCAGCTTTATCAGCAGCAAAACCAGGGCAACCAGCAGAACGCCGATTCCCATCACGATAAATGGCAACGGCACCTTTGCTGCGGCTTCGAGGGCGTAGTTTGCACTTTCGGGATTCAGACCCCTGAAGATGGCTACCGAAATAAGCCAGGGCGCAATCATGGTGCCAATGGAGTTCAGTGCCTGCGTCAGGTTGAGGCGGCTCGAAGCGGTAGCTTCAGGCCCGATGGCTGTAACATACGGATTGGCGGCAACCTGAAGAAAAACTACACCGGTGGCCAGAATAAAGGTTCCCAGAAGATAAACCGGGAATGAGGGAATCTTTGATGCAGGAATGTAAATGAAACTGCCAAGTGCCATCAGCACCAGACCTGCCATCACCGTTCTTTTGTATCCAATCCGGTCAATCAGCTTTCCGGTGGGAATGGACATCAGCGGGTAGGCAATAAAAAAGGCGGATGCCAGCAACTGCGCTTCGAATTCTGACAGGCTGAATATCTCCTTGATCGGGGCCGAAAGGGTAACAATAAATGTTGTTGCAAACCCGAAAATGAAGAAAATGGCGCCAAAAGCGGTCATTCCAACTCTGTAACTACTGTCCTGTTTGCTCATAAAGTGTGGTTTTTGGGTGAAGTTTTTCTCTTTTTCTGAACGACATCTCCAAAGATCAGAGATGTGTGAAATTAAATTATAAATATAGTACTTTTTTCACGGTAACCGGTATCAGCGTGTTGATTTCGCAGGAGTTAAAACAAACAGCTTAATGCCGTTGTTTGCTGCAGTGTCAGGGTTTGCAGACAAAGTGCCGCGCCCTTTGCCTTTTGCCCCTCTGTTCTGGTTCGGTGAATCATTTAAGTTTGTTAGCAAAGTGTAAAAATACAACAAGAAAATCAATTACAAAACCTTTTCGTAACAGGCCGGGCTGGTGCCGGTTTCCGGATGCCCGGTTTCTGTCCCGGCAGAGGCTTTGCCGGCGGAACGCCGTTTCCGGCCTTCTGCCGCTACTCAAGCGGAACCGATATCTTCCTGAGCTGATTCATTGTGGAGGCATTGGTGATTTTGCCTACCGGATATTTCAGGAAGTTGATGTCCCAGTACGGTGTTTTGCTGTAGAACCAGTTCAGGATAATCCACTGGTCGTTAACAAATTCAGGGCTTGATTTGAATGCCTCGTATTCCCTGCGTATTTCCGGATTGGTTTCCAGCATCTCCCGGGCCATCTTTTCCATTACATAGTTTTCGCTGTACTCTTTCTGCTCGAATACTGAATTGAAGAATCCCCACTCCACAAACGAGCCGGAAGCGGCAGGCTCGAGAATGGCTGCTATGATTTTTGCCGTGCGCTGGTTGGTGGGAACCACAACCGAGCCGGCGGGGAACAGGCGCGACTCCTCAATTCCGGTGAGTCCGGTCTTTACCATCTGCCTTCCCTCAAAAGGCACTTTCCTGAATTCGTAATTTCTGAATTTATATGACTTTACCGGTATTTCTGCAGGTTCGGTAAGTACATCCATTTTAATTCCGTGAAGTTTTATGCGGCTGATCACTTCATCCCATCCGGCAGGAATTATATAGGCCTCTGGAATCAGGGCGGTGGCAGCCGGTATGCTTTTCGCAAAGAACGGCAGCTTCATGTTTACCGGTTTGGTATCATCGTAAATAAACCAGTTGCCGCCGGTGAGGTCGCTTTTCTGAACCTTATAGTCATAACCCAGAAAATCAACCATAATGCTGTCGGTTTTGCTGGTTTTCCAGGCGACGGTATATTCCTGATTTCTGAAAGCGGGCGAAGCGGTTGATTTATCGGCCATTTCGATCATGGTTTTCAGATTATCGGCCTGATGGTTCACGATGCCCAGGGTGTGGATAATCATCTGAACGGTGGCTTCGACCCTGGTTTTGTAGTTTTTCAGCATATGGGTTTCAACCAGTATTCCCGGCCTGTTCTGCAGCGCTACATAACCCTGCGATATCATTGGCGGAGCGGCGCCCGTTTCCATGCCGCTGCGCGGGTCGTGCCAGTTGCGGAACTGAACATAAGGAAACACCGGATAGCCGCTTTCATTCATTTTATCCTTCATCCGGGGCTCATAAATATTGGTCATCCAGCGGGTTAGCCCTGAGTCGAGGGTTCCGAAGATTTCGGCTGCATAGGTGATGGCATACTGATAATCAGCGCCATCGGTGGTATGTATATCCATAAAGAAATCCGGAAGCCAGGTGTTGAACATCCTGAGCCAGTGGTGCATCTCAGCAGCGTCGGCTTTCAGGAAATCGCGGTTCAGGTTCAGGTTTATGGCATTGGTGCGCCATCCCATCTCTTCGGGGCCGTTCTGATTGATGCGGTTGTAGGGCCCGAACCGCTCATGGCCGTCAACATTGAGGATGGGTATGAACAGGATGCTGGTTTTATTGAGCAGATCCCTGTGCTTTTTTTCAATGAGCAATTCCCTCAGGAATATAAAACCGGCATCCTTCCCCTCGGGTTCACCCGGGTGGATGCACGACTGGATTAACACAATTACCCGCCCTTTCGCTCTGATTGCCTGCGGATCCTTCAGCCCGTCGCGGTCGATGATCATCATGCTGATGTCTCTGCCCTGCGGGCTTTTGCCCAGCGAAACTGCCGAAGCCATAGGAGAGGCGCCAACAAGGCGATTCATATATTCCATGGTTTCCAGGTAAGGCGGAGTCTTTTTAAAACCTGAGTTTTCGTAATAGGTTGACCAGTTTTGCCCGTGTGAAAAAAGGCTGAAATTCAGGATAATCAGGATAGTCAGAAGTCTCTTCATTATGCTGGGTTTAGGTATGGCTTGCAAATTTAGCGAAAATGGCTTGCCGCAGATATCCGGCACGGTTTTTTGCCATTTGTTAAATTTCGTTAAATACCGAAGGTTTTACCTTTTGTTCGTGTCGAAAACTAAACCTGATTGGGACAGGATTGTTCTAAAGGCTTGAATTAATTTGAATTAAAAAAGAGTAATTTTGCAGCCCTTTACAAAAAACCATTTTATGAAATTCTTCGCCAAGTTATTTTTCACCCTTACTTTACTCGTTTTTGCTTTTTCTACTATTGATATTTACGCTCAGGGCAGGCCTCAGGGGCAGGGTCCGGGTATGTCGGGGCCGGCCATCGGAACGGTAAAGGGCCGCTTGCTTGACGAAATCACCAATCAGCCGGTTGAGTACGGAACCATTGCACTCATCAGGGTGCGCGACTCGGTGGTTGCCGGTGGCACCATTTCCGACCCGAAGGGGAACTTCAGGGTGGAACAGATCCAGCCGGGGAGATATATTGCCAGGATTCAGTTTATGGGCTATGAAACAAAGATAGTCAAAGATGTTACCATCAAGCCGTCGGATCCTGACATAAACCTTGGCGTGGTGAAGATAAAGCCAACCAGTGCAAACCTTGCAGCCGTTGAAATTACCGCTGAAAAGGAGATGATGGTAAATAACCTGGATAAGAAAATCATCAATGTTGATAAGAGTGTTGCCGCCATCGGCGGGTCGGCGGTTGATGTGATGCAGAATGTACCTTCGGTAACGGTTGATGCCGATGGAAATGTAAGCCTGAGGGGCAACAGCAACATTACCATTCTGGTTGACGGAAAACCTACCGGACTGGCCGAAATCAGCAGCAGCGACCTGTTGCAGCAGATTCCCGCAACCTCAATAGAATCCATCGAAATTATCACCAATCCCTCGGTAAGGTATGATGCAGAGGGAACTTCGGGAATCATAAACATTGTTCTGAAGAAGCGCAGCATGCAGGGACTGAACGGGCTGTTTTCGGTAACCGCCGGAACCGGAGATCGTTACAACTCATCCATAAATCTGAACTACCGCAAAAACCGTTTTAACCTCTTTGCCGGATACGATAACCGGATAGGGAAGTTCAATTCAACCGGCAGTTCGGTGCGCAGGGCATTCAGCGAAATGTCGGGCAGTTCCCTGTTTCAGGACCAGAATATGAGCAACAGGCGCGAAATGCATAATTTCAACGCCGGCCTCGATTTTCTCCTGAACGATTACAATACTCTCTCGTTCAACTATCAGTACAGGAAGATGTCGTTTACAAATACCGGCGACAATATGTCGGTAAACCTTAACCACCTGAACGACACCCTGCGCCGGTTCGATCGGTATAGTGAAGGAAGCAGAAATGTGGGATCGGACAACTATACCCTCAGCTATAAGCGCACCTTCAGTACAAAAGGGAAGGAGCTGTCGGCCGATTTTATCGTTACCGACAACGCCATGAGAGGCGGACAGGATATCAGACAAACGGAATTCACCCCCGGCTTCGATCCGCTGAAACCGCTGCTCCAGTCGTCGGTGTCGAGAAATACCAACCGCATGTATGTGGCTCAGGCAAACTATGCAACGCCGCTTGCCAATGGCGGACGCATTGAAACCGGATTCAAAAGTGCCATCAAGGATCTGACTATGCGGAACTATATGTCGGAGTTCAGCTACCCTGCCAACGACTGGATTCAGAATGAGAGTGCCATGAATAACTTTGACTATCTGGAGCAGATTCATGCCGTGTATGGCATCTATTCCGGTTCGTACAACAAATTCAAGTATCAGGCCGGACTTCGCGCCGAGCAGCTTATCTCAGAATCCGATATCAAAGCGGCTGAAGACAAGTTCAATTTGTCATACCTGAGCCTGTTCCCGTCGGTACACACCGTTTATGAACTGAGCCCCACCCAGCAGATGTCGGTAAGCTACAGCCGCAGGATACGCCGGCCCCACAATTTCCAGCTCAATCCCTATGTGGATTACTCCGATTCGCTGAATATCCGCTACGGAAACCCCAAGCTGAAGCCCGAATTCATCAACTCGTTTGAACTTGGATGGTCGAACTACTGGGGAAAGACTTCACTGAACTCGACCCTTTTCTACAGATATACCACCGGAGTGATGGACCGCGTAGTTTACCTGCTCGAAGGCGGGGTAACGGCATCCACATTCGAAAACCTGACCAGCAGCCAGTCGTTCGGTCTTGAAATGATCGGAAACCAGGAGTTTTCATCAAAACTGAAGGCAAATGCCAATGTCTCCCTTTTCAGAAGTGTGATTGACGGAAGTAAGGTAACCGGAAACGATATCTCCAGAGGCAATATGTGGACTGCCAAGCTCAATGTTACCTATATTCCCGTGAAGAATGCATCCATTATGCTGGCCGGAAATTACCGCTCGAAAGGAGTCAGGGCGCAGGAGCGGATGAGTGCGGTATATTTTGCCGACCTTGCCTTTAAATATGATTTCTGGAAGAATAATGCATCGGTCAGTCTGAGGGTCAGCGATATATTCGATTCGCGCCGCTTCGACAGTGAAACCTGGGGCGAAGGATTTACCATCAATTCAAAGCGCAAGATGGAATCTCGCGTGGTTTATCTCGGATTCTCCTACCGGCTGAACAATTACAAAAACCGCAACCGCGATCGTGACCGCGACAGCACCAACGGCGAAGTTGAGACGGATGAATTCTAGGATTTACCGACCCGAATCCATCCTGCCCGGCCTGAAATCTCCCCGGTCTTCAGTGGAAGACATTCTAAAAAGAGATTTTCAGGACAACAGAATATGCAAATAATCCCGAAATCTTGTTATATTTGACAAGGTAAACCGATTCTTTGCATGAATTCTTTTAAAAGGGCATTCTGCTTTATTGTTTTAACTTCTCTGTTTTCCCTTCAGGTGGCAGGGCAAAAACCGTTGTACAGAAATTATTCCATAGGCAACGGGTTGCCCAGCTCCGAGATATACCATGTTTTTCAGGATTCAAAAAACTATATCTGGCTGGCTACCAATATGGGCGTCAGCCGGTTTGACGGCCGAGAGTTCAAAACCTTTGATGTGCAGAACGGTTTGCCCGAGAATACCGTTTTTGAGACTTATGAAGATGTTGCCGGCAGAATCTGGTTTATCGGGTTTCCTTTTCAATTAGCCTATTTTAAGGAAGATTCCATTTATAAATACAAATATAATGACCTGCTGAGGCGGGTAGCAGGCAAGGGAAATGTGCCGGTTAAAAAGTCGCTCATCATCGACAAGGATGATGAATTATTTTTCTCGCTGATGCGGGGGCAGGCCGTTTATCACATTACACCTGCCGGTCGGATGGAAAAGATAACGCAGGGGGTGGGATTCGACGGAATCAATGTCATTGAAAGGCATGGCAGCCTGTTCTACTACCAGTCGGGTGGCAATGCGGGAAAAAATATCAACATTCGTATCAACATCCCGGGTATGCGGCAGGATGCAAGCATCAACAGATCAGAAAACTATTCTCACGGGAATATATTTACGGTCAGAGGTGCCAACGGTGAGTTGTTTGTGTCAATGAATGACTATATTCTGAAAGTGTGGCCCGATGGCAGAACCTTTATGAAAAAGGTGTGCGGCCGGGTCATCTGGCTTGAGGTCGATTCAAAGGACGATTTGTGGATAGGAACCGAAAAATGTGGTGCTGTTGTCTTTAATAAAGGGAATCTCGATGCCGAGCCGGCCAACAGATATCTGACGGGCTTTTCGGTTTCGGCCATCACTACCGATAAGGAAGGTGGCAAATGGTTCGCTACTTTTGAGGACGGGGTCTATTATCTGGCATCCGAAAATTTTACTACCCTCCGCACCGAAGACGGGTTGAGCGACAACAGGATAAACTGTGTTGCCATTGCCGGTAACAAGGTGGTTATGGGAACCAATGACAATTATATCAATGTGCTGAAAGAAGGTAAAATAGAGCAGCATAAGATAACAAACAACCCCGAAAGGGGAATCAGGCAAATTGAACCGGATCAGAACAATAACCTCTGGATAAGCAACATTGACTATTTGTATTACTATGACTGGAAAAAGGTCAGAGAATTTGATAACAACCATGATTTCTTCTCTGTTAACTATATCAATTCCAGGAAAAACTTCAATATAAAAGGAATCTACCCCGACAAAAACGGGATGGTTTATCTGGGTGAGGGCAATGGAATGACGATATTTGACAATGGAAAAGTAATCTATAACTCTTTCCTCGACGATGACCTTGAATTGCGCGTTGAATCAGTCAGGAAAATGGGTGACTCGTTGTTTATGCTTGGCACCCTTGATGGTTTGTGGCTCAATAATAAAGGTAAATATGAATACCTCGGATTGCTCGACCCGATGTTGAAATACCGGATTACCGATCTTAAACTGCTGGGCAGCAACGGCTCGTTCGTTATTGGTACAAAAGGCTACGGAGTTGTTATTCACAGGGGAGGAAAATCCATAAACATCACCTCCGCCGATGGCCTTACCGGAAATTCGGTTACCTCGCTTTGCATCACCGACAGTCTTTTATGGGTAGCCACAAACAACGGCCTGAATATGGTCAATCTGAACAGCCTCGATTCGGGTCATTATAAAATTATGACCTTTAACAAGCATCACGGCCTTGTTTCAAACGAAATCAACAACATAGCAGGCGACAAAGAGAATATCTACATAGCCACAAATTCCGGACTCACCATATTTAACTACAGGCACTACAAGCCGGTAACCAGTCCGCCCCCCGTATATATTACCGCCCTGCGTGTGATGGCCCGCGATACTGTGGTAAATCCAATGTACAGGTTGAAATACAACCAGAATTTCATTTCCGTGCAGTTTCTGGGGATTTCATACCTCGACGGCGAGGAAATGACCTACAAATGCAGATTGAGGGGGTTGAGCGATGAATGGATCAAGACCACCAATTCACAGATTGATTATGCATTTCTGCCTCCGGGCAAATATGTGTTTGAAGTGTTGGCAGTCAATTCCAACGGGCTGGCGGGGGAACAGCCAGCAGCCATTGCATTTACCATTCTGAGACCATACTGGAAAACCTGGTGGTTCATCGCCCTGATGATTTTAATGGGAGCCGGTCTGATTGTAACGGTGTACCTCTTACGGATGAAGCAGGTAAAAGAGGAAAACACCCTGAGAAACGACTTGTTGTGGTACCGGCAGCAGGCACTGTCAAAGCAGATGGATCCCCATTTTGTTTTCAACACCCTGAACAGCATCCAATCGTATATCATTAACAACGACCGGCTGATGTCATCGCAGTACCTGGCCAAGTTTGCAAAGCTGATGAGGCAGATTCTGAACAACTCGCAGCAGCAGGCCATCCCCCTCAGCGATGAGTTGTCGGCAATCCGTATTTATCTGGAACTGGAATCGTTGCGCTTTCAGCAGAAGTTTAATTATGATATTAACATCGATCCGGATATTCAGCCGGAACTGTGCTATATCCCTGCTTTCCTGATTCAGCCGTTTGTCGAAAATGCCATCTGGCACGGCATTATGGGAATTGACAGGGTGGGATATTTGAAAATTGACCTTATCATGAACCCCGGCGAGGAATACATTACCTGTATGATAGAAGACAACGGAAAGGGAAGAAAGCAGTCGATGGCCGAAAAGACGGAGTACGAAAAAGGCCGCAGCTCGGTTGGGATCAGCCTTATCAATTCACGACTGAAACTGCTTAACTCGTTTTATGGCACCGATATGAAAGTGGTTTTCACCGATCTGTATGACGAAGAGGGGAAGGGTTCCGGAACACGGGTTCAGATAAATCTCCCGCTGCTTTCATAATTGAGTTACACATTCAGCTTTTCGCCTTCCGATTTGGCAATCACCGCTGCGGCACAGGTATCGCCGTAAACATTCACCGCTGTACGGAACATGTCGAGTATCCTGTCAACCGCCAGCACCAGGCCGATTCCCTCCAGCGGCAGGCCTACCGCCTTCAGCACGATGGCCATCATAACAAGTCCCGCCATCGGAATGCCGGCCGAGCCGATTGCGGCAAGCAATGCCGTCATCACCACAATGAACTGCTGCCCAACAGTCAGGTCAATGCCGTATGCCTGGGCGATGAAAATAACCGCGATACACTCATAAAGCGCCGTGCCGTTCATATTTACCGTAGCTCCCAAAGGCAGTGTGAAACTTGAAATGCGTGATGAAACCCCGTCTTTCTGTTCCACGGCTTCCATGGTAAGCGGAAGGGTAGCGCTTGAAGATGAGGTTGAAAAGGCAGTAAGCAGCGGTGTGGACATATTGCGGAAATGCTTGATCGGGTTCACCCTTTTTGTAACCCACATTACCGCATGAAGGGTGAAGAAGGTATGAATAAACAGCGCCAGCAGAACGGTAAGCATATACAGCCCCATACGCGAAAATATCTGGGCAAGTCCTGCACCGTTGCCGGCATATTTCGAAATCACCGTGGCGATGATGGCAAACACTCCGTAGGGAGTCAGCCTGATGATGGCCATGGTAATCTTCATGATAACCTCATAAACCGAATCGAAGAACCTGCGGATAACCTGCTGATGGGCGGTTGAGGTCAGGTTGGTAAAGTAGCCGAACAGGATTGAAAAGAAGATGATGGGCAGCATATTTCCGTCGGCCAGCGACCTGAAGATGTTTTCAGGAACCGAGTCGAGCAGCAGCCGTCCGAGCGACTGATCGGCAGCCGGAAGGGTATCGAGGGTTTCGGCAAACGAAAGGTCGGCGCCGACCCCGGGTTTGATCAGGTTTACCAGTGTGAGCCCCAGAAGAATGGCCAGAAGACTGGTTACCAGATAGAAACTCAGCGTTTTAAGCCCCAGCCTGCCAAGGCTCTCGGGGGTGCCGATGCCTGCAACGCCGGTAATGATGGAGCTGACTATCAGGGGAATGATCACCATCTTGAGCAACCTTAGAAAAAGATCGCCCATCCAGCCTATCCATTGTACATACGACGGTAGGTAAATGGCAAACAGAGTTCCGGCAACCAGGGCAATCAGGATTTGCCAGTGCATTTCGGGCTTCTTTATTTTCATAGCGGCAAACTGTTGCTGAAGTTTATTTTCCCAATCGGTATTATTTTGCAAACATACGCAACAGATGATGTTTTTTCATGAAAAACCTGCCGTAAATGTTTATTTTTGGATTAAAATATACCGCGATATGATAAACCGTAAGCTGTTGATGCTCCTGTTCGTTCTGCTCCAGGCAGCGGGCTTTGCCCAGCATCCCAACATCCTGCTGGGAACTCTCCGCGAACCGAACGAACCCTCCGTTTACATCAATCCGAGGAATACGGATCACATAATTGTCGGTGCGAACATTTACAATTATTATCTATCGTCCGACGGCGGTTATAGCTGGAGCGACGGCCGCCTTTTCTCGCCAACGCTGGGTGTGTGGGGCGATCCCTGTGTGATTGTTGATACTTTGGGCAATTACTACTTTTTCCACCTTTCCAATCCCCCGGGCGGTGAATGGATAGACCGTATTGTCTGCCAGAAAAGCACCGATATGGGAGTGAGCTGGAACGACGGCGCAGGAATCGGCCTGATTCCCGGCAAAGCGCAGGACAAGGAGTGGGCTGCCGTGAATCCGTATAACAACCATCTGTATGTTGCCTGGACGCAATTCGACGAATACGGCAGCGCCAACCCCGCCGACAGCAGCATCATCAGGTTCTCCAGATCGGTTGATCAGGGAGAAACCTGGAGCGAGCCGGTAAGAATAAGCAAGCGGGCCGGTGATTGCCTCGACGGCGACGGAACCATGGAGGGAGCGATGCCGGCAGTTGGCCCCGAAGGGCAGATTTACCTGTCGTGGGCAGGCCCGGGCGGCATTATGTTCGATCGCTCGCTTGACGGAGGCGATACCTGGCTGGATGAGGATATCTTTGTGAGCGACCAGCCCGGCGGATGGGATTTCAGTATTCCCGGCATATACCGGGCCAACGGCTTTCCGGTAATCTGCTGCGATAACAGCAACAGCCCGTACAGGGGAACCATCTACATAAACTGGACTGACCAGCGCAACGGAGCCAACGATACCGATGTATGGCTGGTAAAATCAACCGACAACGGATCAACCTGGAGCGCACCCCTCAGGGTGAACGATGATGAACCCGGAAAACATCAGTTTTTCTCGTGGATGGCCATCGACCAGACAAACGGCAACCTCTGGTTTGTCTTTTACGACCGGAGAAATTATCCCGATGAGAATACCGATGTTTATATCGCTTTCTCGGGCGACGGCGGGGAGACATTTCAGAACTTCAGAGTAAGTGAATCGCCCTTTATCCCGAATCCGAATGTCTTTTTCGGCGATTACAACAACATAGCTGCCCACAACAATGTGGTAAGACCGGTATGGACCAGGCTTCACAACAACCAGCTCAGCTTGTACACCGCCATTGTTGACAGCGAAATCGTTAAGCTGGCCGATTATCAGATGATGGCACCGGTTGCTGCCATTTCTGCTTCGCCAAATCCGTTCAGCAAATCTACCGCCGTTTCGTTTAAACTCAGGGAAGCGTCAACCGTAAGCCTTACCCTCTACGATCAGCTTGGCCGTAAGGTAGCCGCAGTGATGGACAGCAGGAAACTTCCGGCCGGAAAGTACATCGAAGAGCTTGACCTGAAAAGCGCCGGACTCAGCCCCGGAGTTTATTTGCTCAGAATGGAAGCCGGAGTGAACCGCAAAGACTATAAAATTGTTTATTCGCCCTGAGGCCGTATTTTCTTTATGAGGTTGTCACCGGCGGCAGAATAAATCATTATTTTCGCACACCACCGGAGGTGCCGGCAAAATGGGTAAAAATGGGAAATAATCAACAGGATATATTAAAGGAAATCAGGGAGCTGTCTCTGGATAAGGGGGTAAGCTGCCTGAGCTTTGAACTGATTGGCAGCCATCTGGGCATCGATGCCGCAGAACTCATCCGTATGTTTGGCAATGAAGCCGGACTGATTGAGAAACTGCTCGAAAATGAGCGGAACTCCTTCAAAGCCATCTTCGATGAAAATAATTTTGAGGGGACCAACGCCATTGAAATCCTGATGATTGTCAGCCGTGAAGTCAGCCGGCGTTTTCTGGCTGTCACCCCCAGCATTACCCATGATCTGAAATCGCTCTATCCCGAAATCTATCAGGCTCACCTCGAAGAACGGATTGAATTTATCTCCGGAAAGGTAAAGATTAACATCGAGAAAGGGATAAGGCAGGGCATCTACCGCGAAGACCTCAGCGTTGAACTGCTGGCACGGCTCTATATCAGCAGGTTACTGGATCTTCACAACCCCGCTTTCTTCCCGCCCGAGAAGTTCTCCTTCAATGTGCTCTACGATGTGATGTTCGATAATTTTATTCACGGCATCGCCAACGAAGAGGGACTGAATCACTATAAAAGACTCCGGGAAATCTACAAAATGGACTGAACCGCCCCGCTGATCAGACCGCTCCGCCCCTGAACATTCCGGTTCCGCCATTGTTTTAAAAAGCGGAAAAACAATTACGCTTTGACTGATTTCTGGAAAACACTGAAAACGCCCTTTTTTGTCCTCGCACCCATGGAGGATGTTACCGATACCGTATTCAGGGAAGTTATCCTTTCGGTCTCCTCACCCGAAAAACTGCAGGTTCTGTTTACCGAGTTCACCTCAGTTGACGGGCTGTGCCATCCCAAAGGCAGGGAAGCGGTAATTCACCGCCTGCGGGTAAACCAAACGGAAAGGGAGTTGCTGAAAAAATCGGGAAGCGCACTGGTTGCACAGATTTGGGGCAGCAATCCCGAACTGTTTTTCGAGGCATCAAGGTTTATCGCCGATAATTTCGACTTCGACGGAATAGACATCAATATGGGCTGTCCCGCCGATAAAATTGCAAAGCAGGGTGCCTGTTCCGCACTTATCGGGCAAAACGGGCTGGTTTCCGAAATCATTCAGGCCACGCGCGAAGGCTCGGGGCTGCCGGTGAGCGTGAAAACCAGAACCGGAATCAGGGAGCATACCACCGAATCGTGGATATCGCACCTGCTCGGATGCAATCTCTCCGCCATCACCCTTCATGCCCGCACAAAGAAGATGATGTCGCTGAAGCCTGCCGAATGGGAGCAGGTTAAGATAGCAGCCGGTTTGCGGAACAGTCTGGCACCTGAGGTACGAATCGTCGGAAACGGCGATGTGGAGAGCTACACACAAGGCCTGCAGCTTCTCGGAGAAACCGGAGCCGATGGGGTGATGGTCGGACGGGGAGTATTTGCCAGCCCCTGGATTTTCGCCGGAAGCGCCCACGACAGGCCGGAAGCCGAGAAACTCAATCTGCTCGAAAAGCACATCCGGCTGTTCGACGACACCTGGAAAACCACCCAAAACTTCAACATCCTGAAACGCTTCTTCAAAATCTATGTGAATGGTTTTGAAGGTGCCGCATCGCTTCGTGCAAAACTGATGGAGAGCCGTGCGGCAGCCGAAGCTTTAAACATCATCGAAGAGTTCCGCAGCAGCCGTGGCTGAGATCCGGAAATTCCCGCAAATAAACATTCCTGGCGCAATCAATCGCCGGAATATCAGATTCTGACATCAAAATGGCGCACAAAACTGTAAATGTGGCAGAATAATCCCTGCTGCATGGTTTTTGGTGTATTATTTACGGACATCCGGCGGGTTGAAAATCCGGAAACGGAGAGCCGTTTGAAAATCGTGCCGGAAGACCGGAATTTTGAAAACACTGACAATGAATCAACAAGAGATAAAAGAGTGGTACGACCGCGTTTGTGCGTTGCTGGAGCAGCAGAGGGTGCTTGACGCCCTCGATAAGATTGCTGCGGTGGCTTCGCAAAAGGGGAATACCGGCCACCTTGCCAAAGTGGACGAACTGCGCTTCACTTATGGCAATATGCTGAGTTACACCATAAAAGGCGTTTCCGATCCGCAAAGGGAGCAGATTTATAATCATTTGCTGGTATCGGTTTACGAACTTGCCGACAAGCTGAAGATGCATCTTCTGGCAAAATCGGGAACAAATATCGAAGCGATCAGGCAGGATCTGGAACGCAACATGCGGCAGTCGAGCGAGGATATGGCCGAAAGCCTGATGGGGCTGTCGTTCGATCATGAACTGGACGAGATGCTTCGCAGCACCGTGCTGTTCGACGATGAAACCGAAAGTGAAACGGCCATCCATCACCGGAAGGCCATAATCAGGGCATTTCAGCTGCTCTGGCTTACCGCCAAACTCACCGAAGACGATGCCGAAAGAGTCATCCGGATATTCGGAAGTTCCTCCATCCCCTGGTATGAAAAATCAATGATGGTGAGCGCCCTTACCCTGGGAATGCTCCGCTGCTTCGATTACCGGAAAATGGAGATTCTGATTCGTCTCTATCACGACGACGATCCGAGGATATCACAACGCGCCCTGGTAGGCTTAATCATCGCCATGGGCATTTACGACAAGCGGATCATGCTCTATCCCGCCCTGATGGAGCGGCTTCTGCTGCTTCGCGGAAACGACCGTTTTGCTGCCGAGGCGGAATCGGTAATCATTCAGCTGATCCGGTCGAAAGATACCGAAAAGATTACCCGGAAATTTCGCGAGGAGATTATTCCCGATGTAATCCGCTTTAACCAGGAGCTGAATGAAAAGCTGAACCTCGATAAACTGATGTCGCCGGAGGAGTTTCAGGATAAAAATCCCGACTGGGAGAAGTATTTTGATAATCAGCCCGGCCTGGTACAGAAACTCGAAGACCTGACCAATATGCAGATGGAGGGAGCTGATGTTTTCCTCGGCGCCTTTTCCATGCTCAAAAACTTCCCCTTCTTTTCGGAACTTCCGAACTGGTTTATGCCGTTCTACAAAGAACACCATGCCGTAGTCAGGGCGCTCAGGAACGAAGAGGCTTCGTTCCGGAACATTCTGTCCGAGGGAATTGAGAAATCGGTTTTCATGTGCAATTCGGATAAATTCTCGTTTATCCTGAATATTTCCGGGATGCCCGAAGCGCAGAAAAACATGATGCAGCAGATGCTCGCTGCCGAATCTGAACAGTACGATGAACTGCTGAGCGAGGAGCTGAATGACCCCTATCTGAGAAACAAGCGCCTGGTGATTCACTACATTCAGGATCTGTATCGCTTTTTCAGGCTGCACCCGCTCAGATATGAGATCGGCGATATCTTCGCCTTTCCGCTCGAGGTGCATCTCACTTCCGTATTCGGGCTGCTGGTGGAAGACCTCTCCCGCTACAGGGAAATCGCATCCTTCTACTTCGATCACGATCATTACGATGAGGCGTTGCGGATTTACCAGCTCCTTGAAAAGAGCGGGGAGAGCTTTGCCGAACTGTACGAAAAATCGGGTTACTGCCATCAGCAAAAGGGCGATTACAGGGAAGCGATTGCCTGTTACCGCAAAGCCGACCTTTTCGATACCAACCGGGCGTGGCTGCTGGGCAAGATATCGCAGTGTCACCTGAAAATGAACGATACCCGCTCGGCCCTCGATACCTATCTGGAACTCGACAGCCTTGAACCGGACAACCTGAAAACGGCGGCAGCCATCGGAACCTGCTACCTGAACCTGAATGAACCCGAAAAAGCGCTGGATTACTTCTACCGCATTGAGTTCGCCGATCAGGGTTCGGCGCGCGGCATGCGTCCGGTGGCCTGGTGTCTGCTGCTGCTTGGCAGAACGGATGAGGCGGCACCCTATTATGCTCAGTTGCTGGCCATGGAGCCCAACGCCTACGACTATATGAATGCCGGGCATCTGGCATTCTGCAAAGGCGACAGGGAGCAGGCCGCTGACTACTACATCAGCAGTGTGAAAATGCGGTACGGCGATATCCGCTCATTCCTGAAGGGTTTTGTCTCCGACAAGCATATTCTGATTTCGTGCGGGGTGGATAAGAACGAAATACCACTGATGATCGATTATGTCCGCTTCAGGGTTGGAACGGATAAATGATGAATGACCCGGAATAAAAAAGCCCCGGCTGTGATGCTCAGGGGCTTTTTTTAGTTTGAGATGGCTGTATGCTGCAGCGGTATCATCCCGGATAATCATCAGATTCTGCAGTAAAGGGTTTTCTGCAGAATTACCGTAAGGGATTACTCTTCTTCGATGGCGGCTACGCCTGGAAGAATCTTTCCTTCAATGAACTCGAGCATGGCGCCGCCGCCGGTGCTGACATAACTCACCTGATCGGCCAGTTTAAACTTGTTTACGGCTGCTACCGAGTCGCCGCCGCCAACCAGCGAGAAAGCGCCTTTCTGCGTTGCCTTTGCAATTGATTTGGCTACCTGGATGGTTCCTTCGGCAAACGACGGCATTTCGAACACACCCATGGGGCCGTTCCACAGAATGGTTTCCGAATTCATCAGTACGGAGTCAAACAGTTTAACCGATTCGGGGCCGATGTCGAGTCCCATCCAGCCATCGGGTACTTCGCCGGCCTTTACCGTTTTTTTATCGGCATCGTTGGCAAATGCATTGGCAACTACGGCATCAACCGGAAGGATGATGTTTACTCCCTGCATTTTGGCTCCTTCCAGGGTGTTGATGGCCAGATCGAGCAGCTCGTCCTCAACGAGTGAGCCGCCGATTTTGCCGCCCATTGCCTTGATGAAGGTGAACATCATGCCACCACCGATAATCAGGTTGTCAACCTTGTCGAGCAGGTGATTGATAATCTGGATCTTACCCGATACCTTAGCGCCTCCCAGTACGGCAGTGAACGGTTTTTTGCCCTCTTTCAGCACCTTGTTCAGGCTGGCTACCTCGGCATTCATCAGGTAACCGAACATCTTGTCGTTGGGGAAATATTTGGCTACCAGCGCGGTGGAAGCATGTGCCCGGTGTGCGGTACCGAATGCATCGTTGATGTAGCAATCGCCGTAAGTGGAGAGCTGTTTGGTGAACTCTTTCTGTTTCTCTTTGGTTACGGCTTTGGCAGCTTTCTTCTCCTCGTCGGTTGCGGTTTCGGGGAGGCGGGGCTTGCCCTCTTCCTCTTCGTAATAGCGGAGGTTTTCGAGCAGTAGTACTTCGCCGGGTTTTAGCGATGCCGAGAGTGTTTTGGCCGATTCGCCCATGCAGTCGTCGGCAAATTTTACCTCCTGGCCAAGCACATGGCTCAGGTAAGGAACAATATGTTTAAGCGATAATTTATTCTCGAAATTCTTTTTTGGGCGTCCCAGATGCGACATAAGGATAACGGAACCACCTCCGGCGAGTACTTTCCTGATGGTGGGAAGGGCTGCATCAATGCGGGTGGTGTCGGTAATCTTCAGCTCTTCGTTGAGCGGCACATTAAAATCTACGCGGATCAGTGCACGCTTGCCGGTAAAATCATATGAATCAATGTGTTTCATAATAAAATAGTTATTGATTATTTTTTGTAAAAGTACGAAATCTTCAGGAATGCCGGATTAAAAGATTGA
>LUZO01000117.1 GCA_001603685.1 Bacteroidales bacterium Bact_23 | reverse complement strand
ACACAGGATGATTGAACAGGTATTAAACCGGAGGAATTTAACACTGGCCTATCGAAAAGTGGTGTCGAACAAAGGTTCGGCAGGCGTGGATGGTATGCCGGTTAAAGAACTGTACGCGCACCTGACCAAAAACAGGCAGCGTATGGAATCAGAAATCCGACAGGGAAAGTACCTGCCCAAACCCATCCTTGGGGTAGAGATACCTAAGAGCAATGGAAAAACCCGCTTACTGGGTATTCCAACGGTTACTGACCGTCTTCTNNCGTCCCAACCGCAACGCCCAACAGGCAGTACTCAAGGCACAGGAATACATCAATTCCGGTTATCAGCACATTGTTGACATAGACCTGAAGAACTTCTTCGACGAAGTAGATCACTGTATCCTGCTGCAGTTGCTGTACCGCAAGGTAAAATGTCCGGTCACACTGCGCCTTATCCGCAAATGGCTGAGAGCACCGATTGAAATAAACGGTAAACTCACCAAACGCAGAAAAGGTGTACCACAAGGGAGCCCGCTCAGCCCGCTGTTATCCAACATCATGCTGAATGAGTTGGATAAGGAACTCTCCAGACAAGGGTTTCGCTATGTTCGCTATGCCGACGACTTTAGCATCTATGCCAAAAGTAATTCTGCTGCCCGTAAGGCAGGTAACGAAGCCTTTCTTTTTCTAAAGAAGAAGCTGAAATTACCCATCAACCGGGAGAAAAGCGGCATACGCAAACCGGTGAACTTTACTATATTGGGGTTCGGATTCGTCCCCACTTATGTGAAGGGTGAGAAAGGCAAATACCAGTTGGTGGTGAGCGAAAAGGGATGGAAAACACTAAAGCAGAAAATCAAAGTCATTACCCGGAAAACAACTCCGGCCACTTTCGACGAACGCATCCGTAAACTCAACGAACTTCAGCGGGGCTGGCTTGGATACTTCCGTATGGCAAGTATTCAGGGTAAGCTCAAAGAACTGGATGGGTGGGTGCGCAATCGCCTGAGGTATTGCATATGGCATTTCTGGAAAAAGCCCGAGCGGAAAAGGAAAAACCTGATCCGGCTGGGTGTTGATCAGGATCATGCCTATTCGTGGAGCAGAACCCGGATGGGAGGCTGGGCGGTAGCTCAAAGCCCCATTCTTGTTACTACCATTACCTTAGACCGGTTGCGGCAAAGAGGCTATGAGTCTATGCTTTCGCTTTATAAGAAAATTGCCCCACATCTTAACGAACCGCTGTATACGAG
>LUZO01000116.1 GCA_001603685.1 Bacteroidales bacterium Bact_23 | reverse complement strand
CCTTGTTACTTATTAAGGAAATTTAAAAAGCATTTGCCAATCCGGTTGCAACATCCAATTATCATCAGATATCAAACGAGGCATCCGTTTAGCAACTTATTATTAATCAGAGCTTTAATTACAGAAGATTAAAATCTTCATAATATTCTGATTGCATGACATAAACCCCGAAAATCAGAAAATGTTCAAAAACGGGAGAAAGATTTACAAAACAATCCGGCCTATTTTGCAGATACAATTCGTATAATTTGATTCAAAATCCCTGAAAAACAAGATTTCGGGCAGGATTTTTGATACAAATGAAAAGCTTTCATAATTTTGTGGCCTTTTTGAGCGCAACCAATTGCTGAATAAATTGTTAATATAGCAACCATTTTTCTGTTATGAAAAAGAACCTGTTTATCATTTCAATATTGCTGATGACGGTTTTCAACCTCTATGCACAAGACAACCAGCGGATTACCGATCCGAAGGACGGCCAGGAAATTCTTTCGGGCAGTGTAACCCGTGATGGCCTGATTTCGATGGGCGACTGGTTTCAGGAGGAGTACAACCTCTACACTCCCGATTCCATCGTGGTAGAGCACCTGCAGTTCCACAAGGACGATTATCCGTGGATTTTCATCGTTCTGGGAACCTGGTGCGGCGACAGCAGGGAACAGGTGCCTCACTTTTTCAAGATTCTGGATCAGATAAACTATCCGGCCGACCGTATATATATGGTGGCCGTTGACCGCGACAAAAAGGCAAAGGATTTCTGCATAGGAGATTACGATATTAAGCTTGTACCTACTTTTATTTTCTCCCGCCAAGGCGATGAAATCGGACGCATCACCGAGACGCCGACCGAAACACTCGAGCGCGATTTTATGAATATACTCAACGGCAGGGTTGCGGCGCCCGTTGACTGATAAAATTTTTCATCCTCCCATCAATACAACGGAATGAAGATTTTCAGAACCATCAGAGAGACGACTGCTTTCTCGGAATCACTGCGCGGGCAGGGCCTCTCCATCGGCTTTGTGCCGACTATGGGTGCTTTGCACGAAGGCCACCTTTCGCTGGTAAGGCGTGCTGCCGCTGAGAACGACGCCGTTCTGGTCAGCATTTTTGTGAACCCCATCCAGTTCAACAACCCCAATGATCTGGAAAAATATCCCAGAGACCTGGAGAAGGACCTTGAATTGCTGATTCCCGCCGGATGTACCGCCGTTTTTGCGCCGGAAGTCAGTGAGATGTACCCTGAAAACGAGGTCAGGAAACATTTTGACTTCGGTGCGCTCGAAACCGTGATGGAAGGGGCATTCCGGCCGGGCCACTTCAATGGTGTCGGGGTTGTGGTTGACAAGCTGTTCAACATCACCCTGCCCCATCGTGCCTATTTCGGCGAAAAGGATTACCAGCAGTTGCAGATTATCAGGATGCTGACCCGGAACGCGCATCCGGGGCTGGAGATCGTCCCCTGCGACATCAGCCGCGAAGATGACGGGCTGGCACGCAGCTCGCGCAACGAAAGGCTGACCCCCGGAATGCGCAAAGCAGCGCCATTTATTTATGAGATGCTGAATAAGGCCGCCGGTATGGCCAAAGACCACACCGCCGAAGAAATATCCGAAGAAATTGAACAGGCATTTGCCAATCATGAACTCCTGAAACTGGAATATTTCTCAATTGCCGACGGCGATACCCTTCAGCCGGTACACGGCCCGGTGAATGTGGGCGACAGGGCTTTCATTGCAGTTTTCGCCGGCGATGTCAGGCTTATCGACAATATCCAACTGAGGTAATATCCAAAATTAATTTGATATTTTTGCTGCGTCATGACCATTGAATTATTAAAATCGAAAATCCACAGGGCAACCATTACCGAAGCCAATATCCACTACATTGGCAGCATCGGCATTGACGAAGACCTTATGGATGCAGCCAATCTGCTTGAATTTGAGAAAGTTCAGGTGCTCAACATCAACAATGGCGAGCGGCTCGAAACCTATGTGATCAAGGCCGAAAGGGGAAGCGGCATGATCTCGCTTAACGGCGCTGCAGCCCGGAAGGCTGCCGTAGGCGACCTGATCATCATTGCCGCCTACGCTCAGATGACTCCCGAAGAAGCCGGAACCCACAAACCTGCCATTATCTTCCCCAACAGCAACAACCGCCTCGACTAAGCCGCTTTGAAAAAAAATCTGAAAAACATAATCCGCTTCCTCTTCTTCCTCGGCATCGGGATATTCTTCATCTGGCTGTTTATGAGGAATCTGAGCCCGGAACAGAAGAGGGAGATCTTTGCATCGTTCCGCTACGCCAACTACTCCTGGATTATCCTTGCGTTCGTTCTCGGTATCCTGAGCCACCTGACCAGGGCTTTGCGCTGGAAAATCCTGCTTGAACCACTGGGTTACAAGCCCAGACTCAGCAATGTGTTTATGGCCGTAATGACCGGATACATCGCCAATCTGGCGTTGCCCCGCCTGGGCGAAGTAAGCCGCTGCGGCGTTCTCACCCAGTACGAAAAAATACCGTTTGCCAAATCGTTCGGCACCGTCATCACCGAAAGGGTGATTGACATGATCAGTTTCATGTTGCTGTTTTTGCTGATGATTTTTACCCTTTCCGGCAAAATACACAGCTACATCGAACAGAAAATATATGCGCCGCTGCAGCATAAATTCAACTTCGATTTTTCGGGTGGCAGCTATTTCACCTGGCTGGTGATTATTATGCTGATTGGCGGAGCAGTAACCACCTACCTCGTTTTCAAGAAGTTCAGGCACAAACCCTTCATTAAAAAAATATACAACCTTTTCGCCGGTTTCCTCGAAGGAATCCGCTCGCTTACCCGGATGAAACGGCCGATGCTTTTCATTTTCTACTCGGTTGCAATCTGGGTGCTCTACCTGCTGATGGCGTGGGTGGTATTTTTCAGTTTCGAAGAGACTTACGGCCTTGGGCTTGATGCCGGGCTGGCCGTGCTGGTTTTCGGCTCCATCGGCATTATGATTGTGCAGGGCGGAATCGGCATTTATCCGGCAATTGTTGCGGAAACCCTGTTTTTATGGGGCATTCCGGAAGTGAAAGGCTATGCCATGGGATGGCTGATTTGGGGTTCGCAAACGCTGATGATTGTGGTGGCAGGGATTTTTTCACTAATTTTACTTCCTGTTTTAAACAAGAAATCAGATGACAAAACCGGAAGCCATCCAGCGCAAGATACTGAAACAGCCTGAACTTGACCGCCTTCTGGCCTACTGGCGTTTTACCGATCAGAAAATTGTATTCACCAACGGATGTTTCGACATCATCCACCTGGGCCACATTGACTATCTTGCCAAGGCAGCCGGGCTGGGCAGCAAGCTGATCATCGGCCTGAACACCGACGCCTCCACCCGCAGACTGAAAGGCAGCCACCGTCCGATTAACGACGAACACGCCCGCGCCATGATTCTGGCTTCGCTCAGTTTTGTGGATGCGGTGGTACTTTTTGATGAAGACACCCCGTATGAACTCATCAAAACGGTGCAACCCGACATCCTTGTCAAGGGCGCCGATTACAAGGCTGGGGATATCGTTGGATATGACATTGTTACGGCGAAAGGCGGAAAGGTGGAGACACTTGAATATCTGCCCGGATATTCTACCAGCCTGATTGAAAAAAGGATAAAGGAGCAGTAATCGCCGCCGGCACAAGTCCGGATTTAACCCAGAAACGCATGGCAAAGACCAAAACAGCATTCTTCTGCAGCAACTGCGGGTCGCAATCACCGAAATGGATAGGCAAGTGCCCCTCATGCGGCGAGTGGAACACCTATATCGAAGAGGTAATCCAGCGGGAGGCCGCCGGGGCAGGAAATCAGGTTTTCATCAGAAGAGCCTCCACTCCTACCCTGATTACGGAAATCAATTCAGGCACCGAAATCCGCATTGACACGCACAATCAGGAGCTGAACCGGGTACTTGGCGGCGGCCTGGTTGCCGGTTCGGTGGTGCTGGTTGGAGGCGAGCCGGGCATAGGCAAATCAACGCTAATGCTTCAGGTTGCACTCTCGATGCGAAATCTGAAAGTCCTCTATATCTCGGGCGAGGAGAGCGAGCAGCAGATCCGCATGCGGGCCGAACGGCTGGGCATGGGGCAGAACGAGTGCTACATCCTTACTGAAACCTCCACCGGTGAGATATTAAAACACATCGGCGCACTCACCCCCGGCATTGTCATCATCGACTCCATTCAGACGCTTACCAGCGAGAACATTGATGCCTCAGCCGGCAGCATATCGCAGATTCGTGAAACCGCCTCGGAGATGCAGCGATTTGCCAAAACCGCCAATGTGCCGGTTTTCCTGATCGGCCACATCACCAAGGAGGGTACCCTTGCCGGCCCGAAACTGCTGGAACACATGGTTGATACGGTATTGCAGTTTGAAGGTGACCGGAATTACGGCTACCGCATTCTCCGCTCGGTGAAGAATCGTTTTGGAAGCACCTCTGAATTAGGGATTTACGAGATGCAGGGCAACGGGCTGAGGGAAGTTACCAACCCCTCCGAAATCCTGATTACCCAGCACGAGGAGCCGGTGAGCGGGACCACCGTAGCCGCCACCATCGAAGGGCTGCGGCCGATGCTGATTGAGACGCAGGCACTGGTCAGCACCGCCGCCTATGGCACCCCGCAGCGCTCGTGCACCGGTTTTGATGTGCGCCGCCTGAATATGCTGCTTGCCGTTCTTGAGAAGCGAAGCGGGTTCAAGCTGGGTGCAAAGGATGTATTTCTGAACATAGCCGGCGGCCTCCGCGTAGATGATCCCGCCACCGATCTGGCAGTGGTCAGCGCCGTGCTGTCGTCGAGCATCGATATTCCGGTGAGCTCCAAAACCTGTTTTGCCGGCGAAGTGGGCCTTTCGGGCGAGATACGGCCGGTTACCCGTGTGGAGCAAAGGGTATCGGAAGCCGAAAAGCTTGGCTTTGAAACCATTATGATATCGAAACTCAATCTGAAAGCGGCAAAAAGCGCCGCCAGAAGCATTAAGATTCAACCGGTAAGCAAGGTTGAAGAGGTATTCAGGTTTCTGTTCGGATAGGCTAACCGCTTATTCCACCTTTTCCGACTTGTCTTTGCCGGCTTTCTCCGGTTTTTCCTTTTCCGGTTTGCTCCAGTCGATGAAGAATTTGCCCTCGCTCAGCACGATGGTATCGGTCTGATCGGTCTTTTTGGTGTTGTCGTGATCGTGGGCGCCGGCATTTACCAACATACCGCCTCCGGCTTTTTCGTACATTTTCTTTTCGAGATTGCCCCTTATTCCCGAACCGGTCATGGTGGCAACTGCGCGTTTCTTATAGTAAACGCCCCTTAAGGTAGCCTCGAAGGTACCGTCTATCGAAGTGGGTGTGATATTCTCCACGGTTATGGTTCCCTTAAACGATTCGCCGTCATGATAGGCATGCCCCAGCCCTTTGGTTTCCTCGGTATAGTCAACAAATGCCCAGACATAGTTTTCTTCGGCTTTCCGGATGGCTTTCGAGTCGAAATCATTTTCATCGATGATCTCATAGGTTCCCGGTTTTAACTGTCCGCTCCTGAAGTAGAACCTGATCCATACCTGGACATCGGGACTAACCTGAAACGACGCAAACGCATGGTACTCGAATCCGCTTACCGGGATTCTCATCCGGCGGGCTTCGGCCTTGTATTCTTTTCCGTCAACCTTGCAGGAGATGTAATTGGTATAATCCTGCGCAGTGGCAAACCCTGCAAATGCTGCAACAAATAACAGAACAACAAACAAGCGGATTTTTTTCATGATGCAATGGTTTTATAAAACATGGATAATTGTAATAATACTCCCTCGAAAGCCTGAAAAACACGGACAACCAGGCATTAATATTCAAAGGAGTGAAGTGTATAGAAAAGAACAATCTATTCAGATTTATGTTTTTGGTTGTGGGGGAAAGTTTTTGAGATTTTGGCGGGGGGCGGAAGCCAGAGATGAGAGATGAGATCCGCTGCGGCGGAGAGAGATGCGAGATGAGTGTCCTCTTTCCGTTACGGATAATTATTATTTCCTGTCGGTTTCAAGTCAGCTAAAACCTCTTAAATTTGCTGCATCCGGCAATATTGACTTCATCATTTACGCATTCTTTTCACCTGCCATGTCAAAACCCGTATCCCATATTCCAAAGGTGGTTTTCGTCCTGCTTATTGCAGTGATAATCAGAATTATACCGGGCTGCTGCGATTGCAATGAGCCATTGCAGTATTTCAACTTCAACACAACCAGGCTGACCTTCATCGACAATGCCGGCACCTATCCCAGGCCGATGCCAGGCGACACCATGAATGCTGCGGCAGTGGCAATCAAACTTGAAATGGCTGACAGTGCCGGCTATTTTCAATACAGCCGGGTGTTAAAAACCGGATTCCCCGGATTCAGCACCGCAAGTGCATGGTGCTACTGCCCCATTCCCATGAAGGCAAATGCCTGGCTCAAACAGATAAAGATAACCACCCTTTACCCCATTTCGGATGAAATTCCGGCCGGAACCGATGTCAGTTCGCTGTTTGTCGGAAGCCTGGAATATGGCTATTACTCCGGCAGCAGCCTTTACCTGACACTGGAATCGCTGTGTACGCAAACCAATGACAAAACCTATCAGGATGCCGGAATTGAATCGTTTCTTCTCTTTCTGAAACCTGAAGTGGCTTACGACTCCGCCCGGTTTGCCATCAGTCTGTCACTTTCCGATAACCGCATCCTGAACGACACCACTTCACTCATTCACATAAGACGATGAAAAACCGCACTGCATCAACAGGCCGTGCCCTTTTTGCAGCGGCAATCGCGGCATTTCTCGTGCAGTACGCGGCCGCACAGAAACCGGCAAGGGAAAGCCTGGGGTTTTATCTGCACTTCAGCGGACAACAAATTCAAAGAAAAGTTCAAAACTCCGGCGGAGAGATGGATTTTCTCAACCATTTGTATGATGGTACCGGGAATGAAGTGAGCGGAGTGCTGAGTTTCGGCACCTCTTTCAGCGCCGGTGAAAAGTGGAGCTTTTCCGCCGGATTCGGCACATACAGCGATATGGGCATTTCCCGCATGAACATTGAATCGGAATACCTGGCCGGAAATATCAGCCCGGCTGCGAAATGGGGCGTGCAAACCATTGCTTCCATCTTTCCGGTTTACATCAACCCGGTTTATCCCAGCAATCATTACGAGATAAAAGGAATTTGGCACGGCGATGAGCTGATTGATGTCAACACCAATTATCGTCAGTTCAGGGTGTATGATCCTGGGATAAGCCTGATACCGTTTATCAGCCACAGCCATAAAGCTTTGAATCTGAGTGCGGGAACCGGATTCCGCCTGAGCTCCTTTATGCCCTTCAGTGAGCGGATTGACCTGAAACAGACCGGTGGCAACCTGCGCCGCGAAATCCGTTACGCCACCGGATACCGGCCGGCCATCGCCTCGCATACCACCGCAACGGCATCGGTCGATCTGGCAGGAAAAGGTGAATTCAGGCTGGGAATTCAGGCGAAAGCCGCATTGATTTACGGGCTCCGCACAATTCCCTACACGCGGAGCATCAGCACCTGGACTGCCGGCAACACAACGGAAGAACGGATTGTACCGGCCGGAAAGCCATACCTGATTGCAGAAGCGGGAGGCGGAATATATCTTCGGTTCGGCACCCGCAGGCGGTAAGAATATCCTAACTTTGCAGCCTCAAACCGGCCGGAAACGGCAAAAACAGATTCAGCTATGGTAATTCCGGGAAAATTCAACACCCTCAGCATCTCACGAATCGTCGATTTTGGCGTTTACCTCGACGGCGGTGACGCCGGCGAAATCCTGCTCCCCATGAAGTGGGTGCCCGAGGGGTGCCGGCCCGACGACCAGCTGGAGGTCTTCATCTATTTCGATTCGGAAGACCGCCTGATTGCCACAACCATGAAGCCGTATGTGCAGCTTGGCGAGTTTGCCTATCTGCAGGCCAAAGCGGTGAATAATGTGGGAGCTTTTATGGACTGGGGGCTGGAGAAGGATCTGCTGGTGCCCTACCGTGAACAGAAAGTGAAGATGGAGGAAGGCCGCCGGTATGTGGTGTATGTGTTTGCCGATCCCAAAACGGGCAGGCTCGCCGGCTCTTCGAAACTGGAGAACTTCTTCAGCAAGGAACCGCCTGACTACAAACCGCTTGAAGAGGTGGATCTGCTGCTGTGGCGCACCTCCGAAATCGGGTATATGGCCATTGTTAACAACAAACACGAGGGGATGCTGTATGCCGGAGAGGTGTTTGAAGAGCTTGAACGCGGACAGAGGACAAAGGGCTACATCATAAAGGTGCGCGATGACGGAAAAATTGACCTGGCACTGCAAAAACCCGGCTACGAAAAGATTGACGAATTATCGCAGCGCATTCTGAATCTGCTGAAGGAGAACGAAGGATACCTTCCGCTGAACGATAAAAGTCCGGCGGAGGAGATTTATGACGCCTGCGGCATGAGCAAGAAGAATTTCAAAAAATCAATCGGCTCTCTGTACAAGCAAAGAATCATTATCCTGACCGAACACGGCATAAAACTTACCGGGAAAAGCCACTCCTGAAACCCTTGTTCCGGAGCGGCAGATACAAACCGTCAAGGTACTGCTCCCCTGCCATTATCCAATATCAGGTATTTTCCACATCAGGGAAATTGGTTGAAAAATAATTCGGGTATTAAAGAACTTAAATACCGCCCGTCTGTTATTTTATCATTCCAAATAACCAACACTTTTATGAGAAAACACAGACTACCCGCGTTTTTTTTATTCCTCACCCTTATTATTTCCGCTTCATTTTTCGTTTCCTGCCAGCGTACTGATTCAGGAAAAGATACTGCCCGGATCGGGAGAGAATACAATGTTACCGAGATCAAGGGCGAAGAGCGTGCCGTGCTTACCGAGCCGCCGTTTGTTCCGCCTCCCATCACCAGGGATTATGCCACCAAAGTGATTGTTGAGCTTGAGATTCTGGAAGAAGAGATGGAGATTGCCGATGGCGTGGATTATGTATTCTGGACCTTCGGCGGAACGGTTCCCGGATCGTTTATCCGCATCAGGGAAGGCGATTATGTGGAATTTCATCTGAAAAACCACCCTGACAATAAACTTCCGCACAACATTGACCTTCATGCAGTTACCGGTCAGGGCGGAGGCGCTGAGGCCACTTATGTGGCTCCCGGCTATGAAGCGGTCTTCAACTTTACGGCATTGAACCCGGGCCTGTTTGTGTATCACTGCGCTACCGCTCCGGTGGGGATGCACATTGCCAACGGAATGTACGGACTGATTCTGGTAGAGCCGAAAGAGGGGCTGCCAAAGGTTGACAAGGAGTATTATGTGATGCAGGGAGATTTCTATACCGAAGGCGGCTACGGCGAATCGGGGCTGCAGGCGTTCGATATGAACAAAGCCATCAGGGAACAGCCTGATTATGTGGTATTCAACGGAAGGGTTGGTGCGCTTACCGGAGAGGATGCCCTTAAGGCAAGAGCCGGCGAAACCGTGAGGCTGTTTGTGGGCAACGGCGGGCCAAACCTGGTTTCCAGCTTCCATGTGATTGGCGAAGTATTCGACAATGTTTATATGGAAGGCGGTTCGGTAAAGAATCACGACATTCAGACCACGCTTATTCCTGCCGGCGGCTCGGCAATTACGGAATTCAAGGTAGAGATACCGGGCAACTTTATCCTGGTTGACCACTCCATATTCAGGGCTTTCAACAAGGGAGCGCTGGGCATTCTGGCGGTTGACGGCGACGAGAATAAGCTGATATATTCAGGAAAGAGCGAACCGGGCATCTATCAGCCATCGGCGGAGGCTGCACGAACCAGAAAGAAAAAGAAAACGGCCGAAGCCTCGGAAATGTCGCCTGAGCAGCAGCTTGCCCTTGGCGAAAAACTGTTCCAGGTGAACTGTGTTGCCTGCCATCTGGCTGATGGCAAGGGTGTTGAAGGCGTATTTCCACCTGTAGCCAACTCCGATTATATTGCCAAAAATCCTGAAAAGGCGATTGACGCGGTGGTTAACGGACTTACAGGCGAGCTGACCGTAAACGGCATAAAATACAACAGTGTGATGCCGCGGCAGGCACTCACCGATGCCGAAACCGCAGCAGTGCTTAACTTTGTATATAAAAATCTGAACAAATCCGACACTCAGGTCACCACCGAACAGGTGAAAAAGATAAGGAAGTAATGAGATATCCGATTGCCGTCATACTGACGGGAATGCTGTTGCTCCTGCCTGCTGCGCTTTATCCGCAGGCAAGGGGCGGGAGCGACAACAGCATGGCACTGATTCCGGCAGGCAACTTCCTGCCGTTGTACTCCGGCAATACCCGGGCCGATGTCGGGGCTTTTCTGATTGACCGGCTGCCGGTTACCAATGCCGATTTCAGCCGTTTCGTCGCCGACAATCCCCAATGGAGCAAAAAAGCGGTAAAACGGATTTTTGCCGATGAAGCCTACCTTCGGCACTGGAACGACGATGGCTCGTTTCCGCCCGAAATCGCCGGAAGCGCAGTGGTAAATGTTTCGTGGTTTGCCGCTCAGAAATACTGCGAATGTCAGGGAAAGCGGCTCCCGACCACCGCCGAATGGGAAAGGGCCGCCGGAGCCGGCAAAACCATGGAAGACGGAAGCAAGGAACCGGGGTTCTACTCCCTGATTCTCGACCTGATTTCCAAACCCACCCCCGCCCGGCTGCCCGAGGCGGGTACCACCCTGAAAAACTACTTCGGGGTGTGGGATATGCACGGCGTAATCTGGGAGTGGACCTACGACTTCAACAGCGCCCTTTCAACCGGCGAATCACGGGGGAACTCCAGCCTCGACAACGCCCTGTTTTGCGGAGGGGGATCACTGCAATCGGGCGATATCGGCAATTACGCCGCTTTCCTGAGGTATGCCATGCGCTCGAGCCTGAAAGCAAGCAATGTAACGAAAAGCCTGGGCTTCAGATGCGTAAAGGATGCTCCGGCAGGGAAGAAATAAGCATCATCCGGATATTCAGCAAGAAATTAGTTTAATCAAAACATAAAGAATCACACCTGAACCATGAAAAGAATTGCAATTGCCGGTTTGATGCTGTATTTCGCAGCCGCCATAATTTCCTGCAACCGTACCTCTTCCGATGGAAGTTGCTGCAGCACCTCATCCTCTGATGCCGGAAGCACCGAAATCTCCGGCCTATCGGTTTTCCAGCTCGACAACGAATGGGAAACCTACCGCGATGAAACGGTTACCCTGAAGGATTTCGGAGGTAAGGTGATTGTCAGTGCCATGATTTTCACCAGTTGCCCTTCCGCCTGCCCCAGGCTGGTGGCCGATATGAAGAATATCGAGGAGAAATTAAGCCCCGAAGAACGAGAAAAGGTGCAGTTTCTGCTGATCAGCATGGATCCTGAAAATGATGATCCGGAAACCATGCGCCAGTTTGCCGAAGATTTCCGGCTGAACGATTCCTGGGAGCTGATCCGCTCGGATGAAGCTTCGACCATGGAGATTGCACAGGTGCTGGGCGTAAAGGTGAAACCACTGGAAGGCGGCGGATTCGACCATTCCAACATCATCCACTTCATGAACCGGAAGGGCGAAATCGTCCATCAGCAGCACGGGCTGAACATGAAGCCGGAAGAGGGAGCCGAAATAGTCAGGGAACTCATCAAGGGATAGAAAAAATGGCCCGTCAGAAAATCAAGCTCAGTACGAGCGACATTATCGTTTGCAGGTAATAGATTTTTTTTTGCCACTAAAACACCAATCGAAGATCCCGTGCATACGGGAGACACGAAAAAGCTCAAAAGGCATCTGTCTTTTTAGTGGGATTCTGTGTTTCCGTGTTTCCGTGGCAGTAAAGAGGTCGCTTCATTGAAATATGGAGAGCTCCTTAAAAGCGACTATTTGATTTGCAGACGATAATGCCGTCCCTCCGGGACTTGTGGGTTTTCGTTATTACCTGATACTACCATAATGTCGTCCCTCCGGGACTTGTAAAATTTCGGATTGCGGATTTTAGTCCGCCGCGGCGGATCGGATTTTAAATTTCAGAAAAATACGCGTCAGAAAATCAAGCTCCGTAGGAGCGACATTATGGTAGAAAAAATGGCCCGTCAGAAAATCAAGCTCCGTAGGAGCGACATTATCGTTTGCAGGTAATATTTTTTTTTGCCACTAAAACACTAAAACACGAAAGAACACAAAAGGCATCCGTCTTTTTAGTGGGATTCTGTGTTTCCGTGTCTTTGTGGCTTTTCTTTTTTTGCCACAGAAGCACTAAGGCACTAAAAAGCACAAAAGTCATTCGTCTTTTTAGTAGGATTCTGTGTTTCCGTGTCTTTGTGGCAGTAAAAAGGCCGCTTCATTGGGATATGGAAAGCTCCGTAGGAGCAGCATCATCGTTTGAAAGTTAAATAAATTATTTATCTCTGAATCAGACC
>LUZO01000115.1 GCA_001603685.1 Bacteroidales bacterium Bact_23 | reverse complement strand
TTGTTTTTTACCATATTCAAAGAAAAATAGATATGAAAAAATTTGTCAGATTTTGCCTGATTCCGGTGGTTGTCCTGCTGATGACCGTGAGCGGAGTGTTTGCCCAGGATCTCCTTCCTGCAGGAAAAAGCTGGGAAGAATTGCGCAGCCGTCCTTATCCGCAGTGGTTTACGGATGCCAAACTGGGAATCTTCATTCACTGGGGCGTTTATTCCGTGCCTTCGTACGGCGGTGCGGAATCATACGCTGAGTGGTATCTGCTGGGAATGAAATCGGGCTCACCGCAACGCCTTGATTTTGTCAGGAAAAACTACGGCGAGAATTTTACCTACCGCGATTTTGCCCCCCTGTTCAAAGCCGAGTTGTTTGACGCTGATGAGTGGGCAGGTATTTTTAAGGAAGCCGGAGCACGCTACATTGTAATGGTAACCAAGCATCACGATGGTTACTGCCTGTGGCCCAGCAAGTACGCTCCCGGCTGGAACAGCATGGATGTTGGGCCGAAGCGCGATCTGGTCGGTGAGCTTGCCACCGCCGTGAGGAAGCAGGACATCCGCTTCGGAGCCTATTACTCATTGCCGGAGTGGGACAATCCGCTGCACCGGTGGTACGAAGATCCCAACGACTCCATCGGAAAGTATGTGGAGCAGCACATGATTCCGCAGTTTAAGGAGATGGTTGAGGCTTACCGTCCTGACCTGCTCTTTACCGACGGGGAGTGGTACAACTCAGCCGAACAGTGGAAGGCACGGCAGTTCATTTCATGGTACTACAATCTGATTGGCCCCGATGCCATTGTTAACGACAGGTGGGGTTCGGGTGCCGATATCGGTTTTAAAACACCCGAGTACAGCTCAGGTGGGCTCAGCACCGACCGTCCCTGGGCCGAAGTGCGCGGCCTTGGCCGTTCATTCGGGTTGAACCGCAACGAAAAACTCTCCGCCTATATGACTCCGGCCGAGCTGATTCATCTGTTTGCCCGCACCGTTGCTTACGGAGGTGGCCTTATTATTAATGTAGGCCCCGCCGCCGACGGCAAAATTCCCCTGTTGCAGCAGGAGCGCATCGAACAGCTTGGCCATTGGCTGAAAATTAACGGAGAGGCAATTTACGGCTCAACCAAATGGATAAAAAGCGGGGAGGAGAAAGCGGTAACCCTCGAAAGGATTGACCCGAAGATTGACTTCAACTGGGTGCGCAACTCTCCGGGATATCCCATTGTGGAGGACCACTTTACCGCCGAATGGAACGGATTTATCAAGCCTTCGGTAACCGGCGAGTATTCGTTCTATGCCGAAGCCGATGATGGCATGAAGCTTTACATTGACGACAAACTGATTCTCGATAAATGGGAGGCACGGACCGAAGGCACCGATTCGGAAGCCATGCGCAGCGATGCCAAAGGCACCAAAACCAAAGGCATAAAACTCGAAAAGGATAAATATTATCCGGTGAAGATAGAATATCACGAGGATGTGCAGAATGCCTCCATCAGGCTCTTCTGGGAGAGCGCTTCGGTGCCCCGCGAGATTATCCCCACCGCCAATCTTTTCACTGAAAAGGGACTTGCACAGGGCAACGGCCTGAAGGGAAAATATGACTCGATGCGGCAGTACATGGCATACACGAAAAACCACAACAACCTGTACGCAATCTTTTTCGAGTGGCCCGGCCTGGAAGCCGAACTTAAGCTGCCCGAAAATGTGCAGGTATCCGATGTATCGCTGCTGGGAAGAGAAGGTTCGCTCAATTTCCGCCAGGTTGACGGTGTGCTGCGCATCAACCTGAGGGATGTTCAGTTCAGCGAAATTCTGGGTGAGTATGCCTGGACTTTCCGGATTGAAGGTACCGGATTCTGATGAAGTTTCTTATATGAAACAACTTAATTTGTCAATTATTTCCCAAACCGTCTAAATCGGTTTAGAAATAGTGACTACTTTTGCAGAAAGTTTTTTCGCATGTCAAAAAAAGTTTCCATATCAGATATTGCGCGTTCGCTTGGGGTGTCGAAAACACTGGTATCCCTGGTGATTAACGGCAAGGGGGATGAGCATGGAATCAGCCGGGAAACCCAGAAACGCGTCAGGGAGAAGGTTCAGGAGATGAACTACCAGCCCGATGTGCTTGCCCGCGGGTTTCGTACGGGTAAAACCAATACCATTGGCCTGATTGTTTCGGATATCTCAAACCTTTTCTATTCGCGAATTGCCCGCAGAATTGAGGATTACGCCTGGGAGCACGGCTACAGCGTAGTCATCTGCAGCACCGATGAGGACATCAGAAAAGAGGAGGCGCAAATCGAAATGATGATCGGCCGCAAAGTTGACGGATTGATTATCTCATCCTCACAGAAAACGGCGGAATCGTTCAACCGTTTATTGAAATCGGGCATTCCGCATGTGCTGATTGACCGTACCCTGCCCGGTATGAATTCGGCGAATGTGTCGGTCGATAATTTCGGCGGAGCCAGAATGGCTGCCAGCCACCTGCTGAGCCAGGGCTATGGCCGGATAAAGACCTTTGCTGTGGCTCCCGACCACATCTCCACCATCAATGAGCGCATCCGCGGTTTCCGCTCCGCCTTTGATGAAAAGGGGATTGAGGTTGAGGATGAAATGGTGATACGCGCTCCGTTCAACGCCCTTGACCAGACCATCAGAGAGCAGCTCTATGCCATGAAGGAGGAGGGAACCCTGCCGGATGCCATTTTTGCGCTGAACAACAGCATCACTTCCATCTGCCTGAAATACCTTCGCGAGCTTCAGGTTTCGGTTCCCGGAAAGGTGGCGCTGGTAGGATTCGACGATATGCAGCATTTCGATTTTACCCAACCGTCGGTTTCAACCATAAAACAGCCGGTTGACCTGATCGGCCGCAAAGCGTTCGACCTGTTGCTTCAGCAGATAAACGGCGTTCCGGTGCCGCCCTCAGAATGGTCGGTATCGCTGCCGGTTGACCTGATTGTGCGTGAGTCGTCGGTCAGAAATAACGGACAGTAATTCAACTTTTAGTTCAAAAAATCGTTCAATAACCAGATAAACAAAACCACAGAAATTATGAGAAAATTCACAATTCCGGCGTTTCTTCTGTTTGCAGTTTTTTTGATTTCAGCATGCACCAAGGCGCCGCAGGAAACCGGCGAACCGGCATCGTATGTTGATCCGTTCATTGGTACGGGCGGTCACGGACACACCTATCCGGGAGCTACCGTTCCGTTCGGAATGGTACAGCTTTCGCCCCAAACCCGCCTCGATGGCTGGGACGGCTGCTCGGGCTATCACTATACCGATAGCGTGATTTACGGTTTCGCCCATACCGCACTCAATGGTACAGGAGTCAGCGATTATGGCGACATACTCGTGATGCCCGTTGTGGGTGAGCCGGTTTTCATCAATACGGAATACAGCTCGCCATTTAGCAAAAGCAACGAAAAGGCTGAACCGGGATACTACAGCGTAAAGCTTGATAAACCCGGCGTTTTTGCCGAAATGACTGCTACCACCCGCGTGGGATACCACCGTTATACCTTCCCGGCTACCGAAGCCGCTAACTTTATCATCGACCTGAAACACCGCGACCATGTGCTCGATTCATGGATTGAGTTTGTGAGCGATACCGAAGTCAGAGGTATGCGCCGTTCATCAAACTGGGCAAAAGATATGATCTGGTTCTTTGAAATGCACTTCTCAAAACCGATTGCCCGTCACGGAATTGCCATTGACGATGTGCTGCAGGAGGGCCTTTCGAGGGCTGAGGGAACCAACCTGAAGGCCTATGCCGGCTTCTCCACCACCGAAGGTGAGCAGATAGAGGTTAAAGTTGCCATTTCGGCGGTTGATACCGACGGCGCCATCAAAAATATGCAGGCCGAAATCCCCGGTTGGAATTTCGACGAGATCAGAAAACAGAGTTACGACACCTGGAATAAGGAGATTAGCAAGATTAAGGTAAAAGGCGGAACAAAGGATCAGAATACGGTATTCTATTCGGCCATGTACCACGCTTTTGTTCAGCCCAACACCTTTATGGATGTTGACAGGCGCTACCGCGGAATGGATCTGCAGATTCATACTGCCGAAGATTTCACCAATTATACCGTTTTCTCGCTTTGGGATACCTACCGTGCATGGCATCCGCTTATGACCATTATTGAGCAGGAGCGTACCGGCGATTTTGTCAAAACCATGCTCAATATGTATGACAAGGGCGGGCTGCTGCCGATGTGGGAGCTTGCCGCCAATGAAACATGGTGTATGATTGGAAACCCTGCCACTCCGGTAATTGTTGACGCCTGGAGAAAAGGCATCCGCAACTATGACCAGGAGAAAGCGCTCGAAGCTGTTATAAAAAGCGCCATGCAGGATCACTTCGGGCTGGATGTGTACAGAAAGTACGGATATATCCCCGGCGACAAAGAGCATGAAGGCATCTCAAAAACCCTGGAATATGCCTATGACGACTGGTGTATTGCCATCATGGCAAAGGAGATGGGACGCGACGATATCTATAAGGAGTATATCCGCCGTGCGCAATCGTACAAAAACATCTTCGATCCCTCCACAGGATTTATGCGCCCCAAACTCAACGGTAGCTGGCTCACTCCCTTCGATCCCACCACCGTTGACTGGCACTTTACCGAAGCCAACTCATTCCAGTACAGCTATTATGTACCCCAGGATGTGAGCGGATTTATTGCACTGCACGGCGGAAAAGAGCAGACCGCCGCGAAGATTGACGAGCTGTTCAACACCGAAATGGAAGTGGGCGGCCGCGATATGAAGGATATCTCCGGATTGATCGGCCAGTACGCACAGGGCAATGAGCCGAGCCACCACATGGCTTATCTCTACAACTTCGTTGGCCAGCCGTGGAAAGCACAGCAGCGTGTACGCCAGATTATGGACGATTTCTATGTGCCTGAACCGGACGGCCTTATCGGCAACGAGGACTGCGGGCAGATGTCGGCATGGCTGATTATGAGCTCTATGGGATTTTATCCGGTAACACCCGGTCAAAACGAATATATCATCGGCACACCCTGGTTCCCCGAAATGGAGATCAATCTCGAAAACGGAAAGGTGTTCAGAATTGTAGCCAAAAATCTCTCGAAAACCAATTTCTATATTCAATCGGTTACCCTGAATGGCGTTGAACATACAAAATCATTTATCACCCACGACGATGTGATAAATGGCGGTGAGCTTGTTTTCACCATGGGAAGCCAGCCGAATAAAAACTGGGGTGTGGGTGAAGGCAACGAGCCGGTAACCGCCATTACTCAGGATCAGATACTCCCTGTTCCTTTTCTGAAAGCCGCTGATCCCCGCATCAGGGAATCAATGGATGTTGCAGTAGAAACCATAGTCCCCGATTGTGAGCTTTACTATACACTGGACGGCTCTAACCCCGACCGCAACTCAACCCGCTACACCGAGCCGATCGTTTTAAAGGAAACCACCACGTTCAAAGCGGTAGCCTACAAGGAAGGCTACGGTTACAGCGAAGTTGTGGAAGGGAAATTCTACAAGATCGACGTAAACCGGAGAATTCAGCTTATCTCGGAATATGAGCAGAACTACCACGGCGGCGGTACCGATGCACTGATTGACGGACTGCGTGGAGCAGGCAACTGGAGATTAGGCGGATGGCAGGGCTATCAGGGCAAAGACTTTGAAGCCATAGTTGACCTCGGAAGCAAAAAGCCCATTCACAGGGTGGCCATGGGCCTGGTTCAGGATCTGCGCTCATGGATATGGATGCCCAGAGAGGTGATCTTCTCAATCTCCGACGATGGCGAGAACTTCAGGGAACTGGCCGTTGTTAAGAATACCATCCCCGAAAACGATTATGACATTCATGCCGTTGATCTTGGTAAAAAGGTAAATGCCTCAGCCAGATATGTGAAGGTAAAGGCCGTGAACTACGGTAAAATTCCCGACTGGCACCTTGGCGCCGGCGGAAATGCCTACATCTTTACCGATGAGATTATCATAGAATAGGCGGTATTTCTGCCTCAATACTCAAAGGCTCAAAAGGAAACGGAAAATGTTCCTTTTGAGCCTTTGCTGTTTTGGTAAGGTGTTGTTTTTCAGCTGAATTGCATATTTATTACAGCGCTAAACGCCGGGAATAAGCAATCCGGCAACCTGTCAGATCTGTGGGGAGCAGGGTAATATGATTTGATGATTTGGTCCCGAATCGTTGTTCCTCTGCCTTAGGAAGATTGAGGATTTGAGGAATTGGGGCTGGAGGATGCATTGAGATATAGGGAAACGCAAAATCTATGGTGAATTTATAAATTCGTGTCTCACTCATTCAAGCTCCTAAAAGTTTGCATCCGGCATCCAAATTCCAACATCCGGCAACCCCTTCTTTCTTTAAATATAGGAAGTGTATTATATATATTATTACATGCTAAAAGACTGAAATCAAGGATGGTTCAGAAAAAAAACAACTTTTTTAATGCGTCGTCCCTGTATCAGCCCCCTTCAAAAAAATAAAATATACATATTACAATTATCAGTCTTCAACCATGTTTTAAATTTAAAAA
>LUZO01000114.1 GCA_001603685.1 Bacteroidales bacterium Bact_23 | reverse complement strand
ATTTACTTAAATTTACAAATATACATCTTCACAAAAGCCGGCTGGTGATCATGTAAAACGATAAAAAAACTGTTTCTCAAAAAGAGATGGGTCAAACTCATTACCATATTCCTTTTTTCATATATTTGCCTGTAATCAACCAGTGGCGCCATGGATAAATATACCGGCACGATCACCTCGAAACTACCATTGACCGGAACCAGTATTTTCGCGGTAATGTCAGCATTGGCCAAAGAGCACAATGCGGTTAACCTGTCACAGGGTTTTCCCGATTTTCCTGTTTCAGAAGAACTTATCAGGCTGGTAAACAGCTACATGAAAAAGGGGATGAACCAGTATGCACCCATGCCCGGAATCCCGGCCCTGCGTGAGCGCATTGCCGAGATGTTCGGCAACCGTTATGGTGCGAAATACGATCCCGAAACGGAGGTAACGATTACCGCCGGTGCAACACAGGCCATTTTTTCCATCATATCGGCCTTTGTGCGTCCGGGTGACGAGGTAATTGTGCTGGAACCGGCCTACGACAGCTATGCTCCCGCCGTTAAGCTTCAGGGAGGGCTGGTGAAATATGCCCGCCTGCAGGCTCCCGACTATACCATCAACTGGGAGACCTTCCCTTCGCTGATCAGCGGCCGCACGAGCATGATCATCCTGAACTCGCCCCACAATCCCACCGGCACCCTGATCAGGGCCAAAGACCTGAAGAAACTGGAGACCCTCCTGAAAAACCGCGACATCATCATTCTCAGCGATGAGGTGTACGAGCACCTGGTTTTCGACGGGCACCAGCACGAAAGCATCTGCCGTTATCCCGGTCTGGCTTCGAGAGGCCTGGTGGTGGGCTCGTTCGGCAAAACATTTCATGCAACCGGATGGAAATGCGGCTTTGTGCTTGCTCCGCGCGAACTGACCGCCGAACTGCGCAAGGTTCATCAGTTTGTGGTATTTGCCGTAAACACGCCCGTTCAGTATGCCATCGCCGAATACCTGAAAAACCCTGACCACTACAACAACCTTGGCAGTTTCTATCAGGAAAAGCGCGACCTCTTTCTGAAACTGATCAAAGGCTCCGACTTCAAGCCGCTGCCGGCATCGGGAACCTATTTCCAGTTGCTGAACTACAGCAAAATCAGCGATGAAAAAGAGACCGCCTTCGCCGAACGGCTGGTCAGGGAGTATAAAATCGCCTCCATTCCGGTATCAGCGTTCTACCACAATCAGGAGGACAACAAAGTGCTGAGGTTCTGCTTTGCCAAAACAACCGAAACCCTCGAAAAAGGAGCTGAAATATTGTGCAAAATCAAAAAATAAAAATCCGGAAAGAATTGTAACAACAATATTAACAAGAACTTATGGAAGCACCAGGTTTATTAAGCGTTTCAGTAATTCAGGCACCGATTGCCTGGAATGACAAGCCAAAGAATCTCGAACATTTTACCAAAGAGATTGAAAAACTCAAAAAGCAGACCCATCTGATTGTGCTGCCTGAGATGTTTGCCACCGGTTTTACCATGGATACGGAGCTGGTTGCCGAAACCATGGATGGCAATGTGATGCAGTGGATGAAAAAGCAGGCAGCAGTGGCAGAGTGTGTGATTACAGGCAGCATCGTAATCAAAGAGAAAGGCAAATTTTACAACCGTCTTGTCTGGATGCGCCCCGACGGAAGCTATGAAACCACCGACAAGCGGCATCTTTTCAGGATGGCCGGCGAGCACGACTATTTTACTGCCGGACGCAAACCGCTGGTCGTAGAACTGAACGGCTGGAAAATCCGCCCGCTGATTTGTTACGACCTCCGTTTCCCGGTTTGGAGCAAAAACCGGCTGATTGACGGCGAATATGAGTATGACCTGCTGATTTATGTGGCAAGCTGGCCGGCAAGCCGCAGCTACGCCTGGAAATCGCTGCTGATGGCACGGGCAATCGAAAATCAGGCGCCTTGCATCGGCGTCAACCGCATCGGCAAGGATGGCAAGGGCATTCCGCATAGCGGAAACTCAATGGTACTCGACTGCAAAGGGCGCTCGTTGCTGAGTATCCCGCCCAACAAACCGTTTACCGGAACCGCCGTTCTCGACTATTCCGAGCTCGAGGCTTTCAGAAAGCGCTTTGCAGTAGGCCTCGACTGGGACAACTTTACCATAAACTAAGCGTGGCTGAGTTTGTTTTTATCCGAAAGCCTTTCCTGTTTTGCACAGGAGGGGCCGCTTTTTTACAACCTTTTTATTCTGCCAATGAAATTTGAAGACTCGGGTTTTGAACCTGTCATAAAGAAAAACCTTGCCATTGCCGGTTTTACCCGTCCCACCGATATCCAGTTCAGGGCCATCCCTCCCGTGCTGAGGGGCGAGGATGTACTGGCCATCGCACAAACCGGAACGGGAAAAACCGCCGCTTTTGTCATCCCCATCCTGAACAACCTGATCCGGAGCAAAAAGCGGGAAGAAGGCATCCGTTGTCTGGTGATGGTTCCCACCCGCGAACTGGCAAGACAGATAACCTCCGTCTTCAATACCCTGGGAAAAGGCAGCGGAATCAAAACCCTCTCCATTTTCGGCGGTGTGGAGCAGGATCCGCAGATTGAGCGGCTGAACCAGGGCATCGATATTCTGGTGGCCACCCCCGGCCGCATGTTCGATCTGGCAAGCCAGGGCCACCTGAAGGTGGATAAAGTGCAGGTACTGGTGCTGGATGAAGCCGACCACATGCTCGACCTCGGCTTTATCAACGACATCAGGCAACTGGTGAAAAAGCTGCCCTCCCGCCGCCAGACCCTCTTTTTCTCGGCAACCATCAATCCTGAAATCAAAAAACTGGCCTATTCGCTGGTGAAAAATGCCATCCGCATTCAGATTTCGCCCAAGGATCCCGTTTCGAAAAATGTGGATCACAGCGTGGCATTTATAAAGATGGACGACAAGCGCTTCTTCCTGGAGCGCATCATCAACGACCACCCGGAAAGTAAGATTCTGGTGTTTGTCCGTACCAAAGTGAGGGCCGAAAGGGTCTCCGCCGCACTCGAAAGGGTTGGCATTCCCTCGCAGATCATGCACGGCGATGTGGATCAGAAAAAACGGTTTGCCACCCTGAGCATGTTCAAGGACGGCCTTTTCAGGGTGCTGATAGCCACCGATGTTACCTCCCGCGGAATCGATATTCCCGATGTGGAGTATGTAATCAATTACGATCTGCCCGAAAAAGCCGAGAATTATGTGCACCGTGTGGGCCGCACCGGCCGCGGAAACAAACGGGGCACCGCCATATCGTTCTGCAGCCCGGACGAAAAACCCCTGCTCGAAGCCATCGAAGCATTTATGGAGAAAGAGATTGAGGTGCTGAAAATCGGAAAGCAGGATTACGAAGCCATTGTTGACCTCGCCACCGAAAGCCCGAAAAACTGGCGCGCACTGATTGAGGAGGAGGAAAAAAGAACAGAAAAGAAGAAAAAGGGGAAACCGAAGAAATAATCTCCGGGCCATACCGGCTCTATCTTACCCTGTTTCAAATCATTGAAAACCAGCAATTTTCGGCTGTTTTCAGCCTGTCCGTATATCCGGCAGGATGACCCGGCACCATAATCCTTTGTAAACCATCCCCCCCCCTCAATGTTCAACAAAAACGGGATGCCGTCGGTTAATACCGGTAGTTCCTAAAATTAAAAGTCATGAAATACCGCATAGAAAAGGACTCAATGGGCCCCGTTGAGGTTCCTGCCGATAAATACTGGGGGGCACAGACGGAGCGTTCACGCAACAATTTCAGAATCGGGCCGGAAGGCTCCATGCCTGAGGAGATCATACTGGCGTTTGCGGTGCTGAAAAAAGCCGCCGCCCTTACCAATTATGAGCTGGGTGTTTTGAGTAAGGATAAATGCGACCTTATCGTGCGTGCGGCCGATGAAATCCTGGAAGGAAAACTCAGCGGCAACTTCCCGCTGGTAATCTGGCAGACCGGTTCGGGAACCCAGAGCAACATGAACATCAACGAGGTAATTGCCAACCGGGCGCATGTGCTGGCCGGCGGCAGCCTGGACGATGACAAAAAAAGCATCCATCCCAACGATGATGTTAACAAGTCGCAGTCATCCAACGACACCTTCCCCACCGCCATGCATATTGCAGCATACAAAATGATTACCGAAGTCACCATTCCGGGGCTTAAAACACTGCTTGATGCGCTGGATGCCAAGTCTTCGGAATTCAGTGATATTGTGAAAACAGGGCGGACCCATCTGATGGATGCCACCCCGCTGACGCTGGGGCAGGAGTTCTCAGGGTATGCCGCCCAGCTCAGGCATGGCATCAAAGCGCTGAAAAATACCCTTCCCCACCTGAGTGAACTTGCCCTCGGCGGCACAGCCGTTGGAACCGGCATCAACACCCCGGCCGGCTATCCGGAAAAGGTGGCGGAGAACATCGCAAAGATTACCGGGCTGCCCTTTGTAACCGCACACAACAAATTCGAGGCTCTGTCGGCACATGATGCCATTGTGGAAACTTCGGGCGCGCTGCGGCAACTGGCTGTCAGCCTGATGCACATTGCCAACAACATCCGCATGCTTGCTTCGGGCCCGCGCTGCGGAATCGGCGAAATCATACTTCCGGCGAACGAACCGGGATCGTCCATCATGCCCGGCAAGGTGAATCCCACCCAAAACGAAGCGCTTTCGATGGTATGCGCCCAGGTAATCGGCAACGACGACGCCATTGCCGCCGGCGGAATGCAGGGACACTTCCAGCTGAATGTATTCAAACCGATGATGATTCACAACCTGCTGCAGTCGGCACGCCTGTTGGGCGACGCCTGCGTCAGCTTTACGGAACACGCCGTAAAGGGCATTGAGGCAAACCGCGAACGGATTGCTCACAACCTGGAGAATTCGCTGATGCTGGTAACCGCCCTGAATACCCACATCGGTTACGACAATGCCGCCAGAATTGCAAAAAAAGCGCACAGCGAAAACATAACCCTGCGGCAGGCGGCTCTGGAGCTTGGCCTGCTGACCAACGAACAGTTCACCGAATGGGTGGACCCGAAGAAAATGATATAAATTCTCTTACCGGAATACCGGAAATTAAGCCCGGTTTCCAAATAGCTCATCCTCTTATCTCTCCGGTATAAAAGCGCACAGCTGTGCGCTTTTGTGTGTGATTTCAGCGCCCTGAAAATCCCCCGGACGGAAAAATGAAAGATTTTTTCGTTCGGGTTTTTTATTTTGATTTATTTATATCTACCTCATTATCAATATATTTTCTGATTCTTTTAATTTCCTG
>LUZO01000113.1 GCA_001603685.1 Bacteroidales bacterium Bact_23 | reverse complement strand
TCCAGGGATTCTGTGCTGATGTTATGCTATGCAATAGAATCAGAATAGCCGATAACCTTATAAATTGTTTCATAAAAATAGCTCTTTAAATTGGATACCAAATATACTGAACTATTTATTAAAATTCAATTATGATTCATAGTTAAACCCAACTTATACGAATTCAGAAATAGCAACGGTCTGTCTGTGCGAATTACTCAAGATACATCTCAATCAGCCCTTCGGGTGCGCGGATGTGAAGGGTTTGGTTTTTGCGGTCAACGCGGGCAATGGTTTCATCGGTAATGGGGATGAGAATCTCCTTCTCGCCCTTCATAATCCGCAGAATAGCCTGATGGGGATATTCGAGCACCTCTTCGATGATGCCTGTTTCGCCGAACGCCTCGTCGATGGCGCGCCACCCTTTAATCTCGTGGTAGTAGAAACGGTTTCCGGTGAGCCTGGGCAGCATTTCGAGGGGGAGGTACATCTCGCAGCCGGTAAGGATGGCGGCCTGTTCGGGGGTGTCGATATCGAGAAAGGTAATGACCGCCTGATTGTTGTGCCGCAGTTCGATATCTTCAATAAAAAATGGAATCAGTTGAGCGTTCATACGAACGAAAACTGATTCCAGATTTATGTACTCTTCCGGATTATCTACATCGAGGAAAGCCAGCAGGGCGCCTTTTGAAGCAAACAGTTTCAGAATTTTGCCCAGATAAAAGAAGCCTTCCATTGCTCCGGAAATGGCCGGGTTTATTCGGCAGCGTTTTCTTCGGCTGAAGGCTCCTCAGTAGCCTCTTCTGCAGCTTCGGCAACAGCTTCTTCAGCTGCACCGGCAGCCGCCTGAGCTTCCTGCATACGCTTTTTGGCGATGGCTTCAGCGCGGGCTTCGTTTACTTTAGCTTCTGCTTCGATACGCTTTTTGGCAACTTCTCTCTCGCTGATTTCAATTGCCTTAACAGCGCTGTTTACCTTTGCTTCCTTGGCGGTTTTCCATTCGTTGAAACGAACTTCGGCCACCTCTTTGGTAAACGCCCCTTTTGCAACACCTCTCATCAGGTGATCGTACAAAAGAACTCCCTTTTCGCTCAGAATCGCCCTGACAGTGGGGGTGGGGTCAGCCCCTTTTTTAAACCAGTCATAAGCTTTTTCGAAATCGAGGTCAATTTCGGCAGGCCTTGCGACCGGATTATACGTGCCAATCTTTTCGATGAATCTTCCATCCCGGGGTGCACGACCGTCCGCAATTACAATATGATAAAAAGGTCTGCCCTTCTTACCATGACGTTGTAATCTCATTTTTGTTGGCATAAAAAGAAAAATTAAGTTGTAAAAAT
>LUZO01000112.1 GCA_001603685.1 Bacteroidales bacterium Bact_23 | reverse complement strand
GATATCAAATACGGATGGTTAATAACTAATGCGGAAAAGTTGCTTTTTAATTTCAGATTATTGGTAATTTTATATCTAAACCTTAAATATCCCTTTCATATGAAGCGTAGTTTACCCTTATTCATGATTCTGTTTTCAATTCTGACATTGATATCTGTAAAACAGCTCTCAGGGCAAAGCTATCTGCCATTCACTCAGAGCAATTACAGCGGAATCAGCGGAGTATTGCTGCAGCCGGCTTCCATTGCCGACAGCCGTTATTCCTTTGATATGACCCTGTTCGGCTTCGAAACCGAAGTAAGCAACACCTTTGTTACGCTCAAACGGGATGCTCTTTTCAAGAGCTCGTTATGGAATGAAGAAGATTTTGCTGATAAATATGTTACCCGGCAATACAATGGAAAGGATAAATCCGGTTTTATCACTGCGGGGATTGTTTTTCCCTCGTTTATGGTAAATGTTTCAAAGAACACCGCTTTTGGTTTAACCACCAGAACAAGGTTCCTTTACAACCTGGATAACATCACGGAGGATCTGGCTCATCTGATTAGCGAACGCTTTGATTATGAACCTCTTTTGCACACCACGCTGACCAATTCAAATGTTAGTATGCAGATGAATGCGTGGCTTGAAAGCGGACTGACACTGGCTACGGTTCTGGTGAACAGGCAAAAACACTTTTTGAAGGCGGGTGCAACCGTTAAATATCTTCAGGGGATGGCTTCCGCATACGGCTTTATTGAGGATCTGACATACCGGCTCGATAGCCCTGATACCCTTTCGCTTTTCCAATCGACAGTAAACTACGGCCTGGCAGGAACCTTTGATAATGAAGGAATACCAACTTTGGAAAACCTTCCGGGCCCCGGCGTTGGCTTTGATGTAGGGATTGTTTACGAATACCGTCCGCACATTGACAGATTTATCTATTCAATGGATGGACGTGATGATCTGTTGAGAAACGATAAGGACAAATATCTTTTCAGGCTTGGGGTTTCGCTGCTCGATTTTGGGAGCATTAAATACCAGAAAGGCTACTACAGCCAGGATTTTGTTGCTGATATACGCGACTGGTACATCAAAGGGATGGAGTTCAACTCACTGGTTGACATCAACGATACGCTGAAAAGCGTATTTGGTTTTAAAGATCACACCAATGAGTCATTCAGGATGGGACTTCCCACTGCCCTTAGCGTTCAGTTTGATTATAATGTGGGAGGAGGCTTCTATGTGAACTTTACCCCATTCTTTGCATTGAGAAAAGGTAATGAAATGATTTCTAAAAACCACTACCTCACTTCATACACAATCACCCCGCGTTACGATCACAAATGGTTCGGGCTGGCGGTTCCGGTTCATGTGGATCAGTACAACCGCTTCAATACCGGGCTGGCAATGCGCCTCGGACCTGTTTGGATTGGATCCAACACACTTATTACCAATAACCTGGCAAAAGAGAGTTATGGGGTGGATGCTTATTTTATGTTGAAGATTCCGGTGTTTAAAAGGCTGCCGCGCGACAAGGACAAAGATGGCGTGAGCAACAAGCTGGATATGTGCCCCGATTTGCCCGGCCCATGGGAAACAAAGGGGTGCCCTGATTCTGATGGTGACGGAATTCCCGATCACCTTGACGAGTGTCCGGATAAAGCGGGCCTGCCCGAATTAAAAGGCTGTCCTGACCGCGATAATGACGGCATCCCCGACCATCTGGACGAATGCCCCGATGTGGCAGGGCTGCCGGAGTTTAATGGCTGCCCGGATTCCGATGGCGACGGTATTCCCGACCACCTTGACAAATGCCCTCAGCAGTATGGATTGTCTGAGTTTGATGGCTGTCCCGATTCCGATGGCGACGGTATTCCCGACCATTTGGATGAATGTCCGGATAAGGCCGGCCTGCCTCAGTTTAACGGGTGCCCCGATACCGATGGAGATGGCATTCCCGACCATCTGGACGCCTGCCCCGATGAAGCCGGGCCTGCAAAATTCAAGGGTTGCCCCGACCGTGACGGTGACGGAATTCCCGACAAATACGACCTCTGTCCGGATGTTCCGGGAATTCCCGAAAACAACGGATGCCCGCCAATCGAGAAAAAAGAGAAAGAAATTATTGACAGGGCATTCTCGAACCTCGAGTTTGAAACCGGTAGGGCAATTATTAAATCTGTATCCTACCCTTCGCTCAACGAACTGGCACAACTGCTGGTTCAGAAAACCGCATGGAAAGTGCTGCTTTCGGGCCATACCGACAATACCGGAACACCTGAAAAGAACATCGAGCTATCGAGAAACCGCGCGCAGGCGGTGAAGGATTATCTGATAAAACAGGGAGTTGCCGAATACCGGATCCGTACCGAATGGTTTGGCCAGGAAAAGCCCATAGACGACAACAAAAGTGCCGCCGGAAGACAACGCAACCGCAGGGTAGAAATGAAAATTGTATTTGACTGATTTTAAATGATATCCAGAATTACTCCGGATTCCGGGCGTTGCAAGGCAGCAGGCGAACTGCTTGCAACGCTCAGAATCAAAAATTCTTTTTTCGAAAGGCCTTTTCTGAAGGCGCCTCTGCCCGGTGAAACAAGAATCAGCATGCTGTTCAATGCAGTGGCAATCTGCCATCAGACACACCGGCTTGAAAGCAAAATGCTGAACCTGACCGGCTGGGAATATATGGAATATGGTTTCCTGAAGCTGGCAGAAAGCAATTCGTGGCTGCTCGATCCGCTGAGAGTGGCCGAAGCCTCAGCGCGCGAAGTTTCCGGTTTGCTCCTCCGAACCTTCAGCGACGACGGAACCACCGAAACCTCTACCCTTGACAGAATTGAGGAAAGAGTTGAATTATACATCGATATGAGCAAAATTATTGCTCAATTTTATGAGGGAAAATTCAGCAATCTATTGGCAAAAAGCAACGGCGTGCTGCTGAGTAATAACGGTAAGAGTTTTTATGGATTGCTGGAGAAGTTTGAAGCATTTAAAGATCCGGTAAGGAAAAAATCCTCGTTCCTGTTCAAACTACTGTATGATGCCGGACTCTTTGAAGTATCTGATACAGAGAACTTTATTCCCATTATGGACTACCACATGCAGCGGGTTTTACTCAGGATGGGCTGCCTGACCATCAATGATGAAGCTCTTGAAACGCAGCTTCTCAGCAATACGGAGGTTCCGTCGGATGAGCCGGTCAGGAGTGCCTGCATTGAAGCGCTGCGGCTTATTGCCGGCCACTCCGGACACTCCGTATGGGCGATGAACGATTTTTTCTGGCCGCTGGGCCGCTCCTGCTGCAACGAAACCACCCTTTGTACCGATCATTTCTGCATCAAATCGCCATGCACCTTTTTTCAAATGACCGAAATAAGCGACCACAGCCACTGTTCATTTGAGGCCTGTTGCCGGGGATTCAGCGATCCGAAATACCGCTTGTTCCGCGAACCAAATGTTAAAACACACTACTACTGATGAATAAGAACTGCCCTTTCTGCAAACCTGAAACCCAGAATCTGGCTTTTGCCGATGAGAACGGCTATTACGCCATATACAACCTCTCGCCCATTCTTCCCGGCCATTCCATGATTATTCCCGGCAGGCACTGCAGCAGTCTGTTTGACCTTTCGGAAGAGGAGATCTCCCTTTTCTTCAGTTTCGCAAGGCGGGTAACCGCTTTTCTGGCAGAGGCTTATGAGGCTGAAGCTTATGACTGGTCGCTGCAGGAAGGCGAGCCGGCCGGACAAAGTATTGAACACCTGCATCTGCACATTATTCCGCGCAAACCGGGCGATCTTCCCGAAGGCGAAGAGTGGTACGGCAAACTTCAGCAGCAGAGCTCCCAGGCCATTGATGATCCAAAAAGGGCAATCCTGAGTATGACAGAATACAGGGATATCAGCCTGAAACTCAGGAAAAAATGGAAGCAATACAAATCCGGGGAGGCAAAGTAAGCCTTTCAGCGCCGTTCAGATAAAAAACAGGGTAACTCCGGCAACGGCAACCACTGCGCCCAGCACTTCGTGCCAGCTTATCTTTTCTTTTCTGATAAAAACGGAAGGGACTATAATCAGTACAGGCACTATCGACATAATGGTAGAAGCAATGCCGGATGATGTGTGTTTCACGGCTATCAGCGAAAACGAAACCCCCATAAAGGGTCCGAAGAAAGCGCCGATTCCGATTTTTTTCATCGCCGGCAGGTTAACCACGGCATCCTTTATTTTCCGCCAGTAGCCGTAAACGGATATAACTATCACAAAACCGGTGACTCCCGTCAGTACCCTGATTTGGGATGCTGCAAACGGATCGTAATCGGCCATGCCGTATTTGCTGAGTACCAGCCCAATCCCCTGCCCTGCTGCTCCTCCAAGCGCCAGCAGCACGCCCTTTGCCGGATACTTTAATTTGAAGGGGTTTACAAATCCCCGCCTTGAATTGTTCGCACCGTTGTCTTTGCGGGAGAGAATAGCCAGACTGATTCCGAAAAAGGTAATGACCATTCCGGCAAGGCTTTTGGCATCAAGGGTTTCGCCCATCAGAATCCAGCCGGTTATTGCCGCGATGGGAGGCGCCAGCGCCATGATAAGCATGGAGATGCGGGCGCTTATCACCACATACGACTGAAACAGAAAGAGATCGCCCAGCACAAAGCCTATAAGCCCCGACACCGAAAGCCATATCCACTGATGAGCGCCTGCACCGGTAGGGAAAAAGCTGCCATTTGAGATAAGTCCGAAAATCCCGAAGAAGAGCATGGCAAGGAAAAGGCGTATCAGATTGACAGCCAGTGAGCCCACCTTTCGGGCGGCAGTTTCAAAGGCCAGGGCGGTGAGGGTCCAGAAAACGGCAGTAGCTAGTGCCGCCAGTTCTCCGGGGTAATGAGTCAGCATAAAAGTCTGATTTTGAGCAAATAAAACAAGTTGTCGTTAGGTCCGGCCTTTAAAAAGTCAGAAATCCCTTATAT
>LUZO01000111.1 GCA_001603685.1 Bacteroidales bacterium Bact_23 | reverse complement strand
ATATTATATAGGTATGATAATAATATAATATTAAAAAAGTCAGCCCATTGATATTTGGAATCCGGTTTTCTTATTATTAATTTTGGCGTTTACTTCGCCAAAGGAAATTTAAAACTCAAAAAACAGATAAAATCATGAGAGAAGTTGTTATTGTTTCTGCAGCCCGTACCCCCATCGGATCGTTTGGTGGCAAATTGTCAGGCTTGAGCGCCGTTGAATTGGGAACCATTGCAGCCAAAGAAGCCATTGTCCGCGCCGGCATCGATGCATCCATCGTTGATGAAGTAATCGTCGGTAATATTTTGTCAGCAGGCCAGGGGCAGAATGTAGCTCGCCAGATTCTGATTCATTCGAGTATTCCCGAAACCTCTACAGCCATGACTATCAATAAAGTATGTGGCTCAGGTCTGAGAGCCGTCAGTATGGCAGCGCAGTTTATTATGCTTGGCGATGCAGATGTAATTCTTGCAGGAGGCGCCGAAAGCATGAGCAATGCACCTTATGTTTTGCCAAAAGCCCGCTTTGGTTATCGCATGGGCGATGGAAAAATCATTGATACCATGACACACGATGGCCTGACCGAGATTTTCAACAACTACCACATGGGCGTTACCGCTGAGAACATTGCCCGCCAGTGGAACATCAGCCGCGAAGAGCAGGATCAGTTTGCGCTAACCAGTCAGCAAAGGGCTGAAGCAGCTCAGAAAGAAGGAAAATTTAAAGATGAGATTGTTCCGGTTGTGATTCCGCAGCGCAAGGGCGATCCTGTTGTTGTGGATACCGACGAATATCCACGCCACGGAACTACCCTCGAGAAGCTTGCCAAGCTGCCACCCGCATTCGAAAAAACCGGAACCGTAACTGCCGGAAACGCCTCAGGCATCAACGATGGTGCTGCCATGCTTATCGTTATGGCTAAGGAAAAAGCCATCGAATTGGGACTCAAGCCATTAGTAACCATAAAAGCTTACGCTTCGGCCGGATTGGATCCAAAGATTATGGGATACGGACCGGTACCTGCATCGCGTAAAGCGCTGGATAAAATGGGTTACACCATTGACCAGATCGACCTCATAGAGGCCAATGAAGCCTTTGCTTCACAGTCAATTGCCGTCGCCCGCGACCTGAAATTCGATCCCGATAAGGTGAATGTGAACGGCGGCGCCATCGCACTGGGACACCCTATTGGTGCGTCGGGAGCACGCATCCTTACCACCCTGATTTATGAAATGAAACGCAGGAATGCCCGCACCGGCCTGGCAACCCTTTGCATAGGCGGCGGAATGGGAACCTCTCTTATTGTTGAACTCTGAAACCCATAGGTTAATTATCTGATTCACTGATGAAAAGAGTCGAAAATAAAGTCGCCATCATCACCGGAGGCGCTGATGGTATTGGGAAAGCTACAGCCCTGCGTTTCGCCGAAGAGGGCGCAGTAGCCGTTATCTGGGACCTGAACGAAGAGAAAGGCAGCCGGCTGGTTGAGGAAATCAGCAAAAAAGGCGGTAAAGCTGCTTTTTACAGGGTCAATACCGCAGAATTTGCACAGGTTGAGAAAGCTGCTGCTGAGGTATTTGAGAAATACGGAAAAATTGATGTCCTCATAAACAATGCCGGCATTACCCGCGATGCTACCATGAAGAAAATGAGCGTTGAGCAGTGGCAGCAGGTGATTGATGTGAATCTGAGCGGCGTTTTCTACTGCACCAAAGCAGTTTCGCCCTATATGCTCGAAAAAGGCAGTGGTCGCATCATCACTACATCATCGGTGGTGGCGCTGTACGGAAATTTTGGTCAGACAAATTATGTGGCTTCGAAGGCCGGCGTAATTGGCATGACAAAGACCTGGGCCAGGGAATTTGGCCGCAAGGGCATCACTGCCAATGCCATAGCCCCGGGATTTATCTCAACGGAAATGGTGGCTGCCATGCCTGAGAATGTGCTGGCATCCATGCGCGAAAAAGTGCCCCTCGGAAGGCTTGGAATGCCCGAAGAGATTGCTTCGGCCTTCCTCTTCCTGGCATCCGACGAAGCTGCCTACATAAACGGAGCGGTGCTGAGTGTTGACGGGGGAATAACCATTTAAAACGAAACAGAATGCGAAATGCAGTAATACACTCCACCGGGGCGTATGTTCCTGAAAGAGTGGTTCCGAACAATTATTTTGATGAGCTGCTGGGCGAGCCGGTCAGCGATTGGCTGGTCGAGAATGTGCAGATTTATGAGCGCCGCTGGGCCGCCGAAAATCAATCGACCGCCGATTTGTGCATCCCGGCGGCAAAACAGGCGATGGAAAGGGGAGGAGTAAAGCCGGAAGAGATTGATCTGCTGATCATTTCAACCGATACCCCTGAGTTTATCTCGCCTTCTACCGCTTCAAAGGTACAGTATGAGCTCGGTTTGGTAAATGCCGGTACTTTCGACATCAACACCGCCTGTGCGGGCTTTGTAACCGCCCTGGATGTTGGCGCAAAATACATTAAAGCCGATGAGCAGTACCGCTATGTAATGGTAATCGGTGCCTATGCCATGAGCAAGTATCTGAATATGACCGATAAAAAAACGGTTACCCTCTTTGCCGACGGTGCCGGTGTGGTGATTCTGAAAGCTGAAGAGGTCGCTGATCGCGGTTTCCTGGCCAGCGAACTGCTCACCCAGGGACAGTATTACGGCTATATGGGGATCTATGGCGGCGGAACTTTTATGCCGGTTACCCATCAGGTTATTGATAAAGAAGATCATCTGCTAAGGTTTGTTCAGAAGTTTCCGAAAGAGCTGAACCCTGAAATGTGGAGCAAGATGATTACCGACCTGACCGGAAGGATTGGTGCAACTCCCGCCGATGTGGACCATTATCTGATGACCCAGATCAACATCAACAGCATCTGGGAAACCATGGACAGGCTGGGCGTTCCGCGCGAAAAGGCGCCAACCATCATGCATCACTATGGTTATACCGGCTCCGCCTGCATTCCGCTTGCATTCGACGATGCGGTGAGCAAGGGAAAGGTGAAGAGGGGCGATTTGCTGGTGTTTGTAGGCTCCGGAGGCGGGCTGGCGTTTGCATCAGCTGCCTTCAGGTATTAGTTTTTGAAGTGATTGTGTAACCTGATAAAAGTACTGAATTGGCAACATCGGCACAGGTAACGGGCACATGGATACTGGTCATAGCCTATATGGCCGTTATCCTCTGGTTTGTGGTCAGGGGAGCGCTTAAAACCCGAAGCATCTCCGATTATGCGGTCGGAAACATTATGTTTTCGCCGGCAGTGGTAGCTTTGTCACTGGCAGCAAGCATGACGAGCGCAGCCACATTTGTCATCAACCCGGGATTTATTGCCAATTTTGGAATCAGCGGGGTGATTTCATACGGCATAGTGCTGCCGCTGGCCTCCATGATATCGCTGGCAGTGCTTACAAAGAGCTTCAGAGCTTACGGTCAATCTGTAAAAGCCCTGACACTGGCTCAATGGATAGGCGACCGCTACCAAAGCAAAGCCTACGCCCTCTTTATGGGCTTTCTGGCGCTGCTTCTGCTGACTTTCATCGTACTTATTGCCGTGGCCATCACTCAGGTGCTATCAAAGGCGCTGAACGCCGATCCGGTGATTGTGATGGTATGCGTAGTGGTGTTTATTTTCGGATATATGATGTTTGGCGGTGCCAACAGCATGGTTTACACCAACACCATTCAGGCGGCAATAATGCTGGTGGTAGCCATTATCCTGCTAACCTCGGGATATGAGCATTTCAGCCAGGGCATAGGCCGCATGATGCAGAAACTCACTGCCATCGATCCGGCGCTTACCAAACCGGTAAATCCGGCAAGCCCGCTTTTCAGGGATTATTTCGAAATCATCTTCGCACAGATTGTGGTTGGCGTGGCCATCGTTGTGCAGCCGCACATCATCACCAAATCGCTGCTGCTGAAGCGCGAGAGCGATGTCAACCGCTTTCTGTTGATTGCCATCGCAGCAGAGCTTCTGTTCTTCTTTGTGGTGGTAACCGGGCTGTACGCCAGGCTCTCATTCCCCGATCTGAAGATTGACGGGGTGCCCATGGCCAACGATACCATTATCCCGACCTATGTAACCTATGTGTTCTCAAACGGAACGGTGGCTGTTGTTGTCGGGCTGATTGTGGTGCTCGGGCTTCTTTCGGCAGGAATATCCACGCTTGAAGGACTGATTCAATCGGTATCCACTACCATTACCTCCGACATCATCAAACCGCTGGCCGGTAACAGGTTAAAATCGGACAAAGCGATGATTACCCTCAATAAGGTAGTCATTGTGCTGATGGCTGTGGTCACCATCTGGCTGTCATACAGTCAGATAAAAGCGCCAAAACTGAGCGTGGGCATTTTTGCGCAGAATGGCGTATATGCCTACTTTGCATCGGCATTTGTGCCCGTAATCTTTGGGATTTATTACAAAAAAATGAAGGCACGGGTGGCGTTTACCGGAACCGTAATCGCTTTTGGTGTGCATTTTGCGGTCTATTACCTGATGCCATATCTGGTAAACAGCCACGGAATACGCTTTGGCGCTTTTACAAAGTATCTGGAAGGGCCCGTACGCAACCCGGCCATAGCCTGTGCCATGGCAGTAGTGATCTCGACGCTTACCGTGCTCATTATGATTCTGGTTGATAGAAAAACTGCTAAAACAACTCAGGCATGATTACCAATGACTGGGCCCGCCAATGGGCAAAATACAGTGCCGAAAAAGTGGCTGTTGAAGAATTCGAAACCGGCAGAAGTCTGACTTATGGAATGCTCAACGATTTGGCACTGAAATATATAGATCTTCTGACATCTACTTATGGTTTAGGAAAGGGCGACCGCATCGCCATGCTTGCCGAGAACTGCCTGGAATACATTATTCTGCTTTCGGTTGCACAGAAAACGGGAATTATTCTGGTACCGCTGAATTACCGCCTTACTTCACGCGAAATAGATTTTCTGATCGGCGACAGCGAGCCGGTACTTTTAATTACCGAATCTCAGTTTTTTGATAAGATCAGGGAAGTCCCGGCATTATCGGATGTGAAGTACCACATTGATCTGAAGGATCTTCAGGAAAAGACGGCGCAGTTTATGGCCGAACCTCCGGTTGATGAGAAGGATGTACTCGTTTCGGGAACCACCCATGCCGATACCGCCCTGATTATCTATACCAGCGGCACCACCGCCTTCCCGAAAGGGTCGCTCTATACACACGGCATGATGTTCTGGAACAGCCTGAATACCCAGCTAAGGCTCGACATCACTTCGGCCGATCGCTCGGTTAACCTGGCGCCGCCTTTCCACACCGGCAACTGGAATGTGCTGCTGACTCCGTTTCTGCATCATGGAGCCTACACCCTGATCATGAAAAGCTTTGATGCAGATAAATTGCTTGAAGTACTTGATAAATATAAACTTACATTATTCTGGGCGGTACCTACCATGCTGAAAATGATGGCTGATTCGCCGCTTTTTGAGCTGGCTGACCTGCACAGAATACGCTATTTTGTGGTGGGCGGCGAGGCGATGCCTGTTCCCCTGATTGAGCGCTGGCACGGTAAGAATGTACCCATCAGACAGGGTTACGGCCTTACGGAAGTTGGCCCCAATGTAACTTCGCTCAACCATCAGGATGCAATCCGGAAGGCGGGTTCCATCGGAAAGGAGAATTTCTACTACAGAGCCAAACTGGTGGATGAAAACGGCAATGAGGTGGGTCCCAACGAGCTGGGAGAGCTTCTGCTGAGCGGCCCTACTGTTACGCCCGGCTACTGGCGGAATGAGGAAGCCACCGAAGCAACCATCCGCGACGGATGGTTCCATACCGGGGATATTATGCGACGGGACGAAGAGGGATTCCTGTTTGTGATGGACCGGATTAAAAATATGTACATCTCAGGAGCCGAGAATGTTTACCCCGCCGAAGTGGAATATCTGCTGCGTTCGCATCCTGCCGTGGATTCGGTGGCCATCATCGGGGTGCCGGACGAGAAATGGGGCGAATCGGGAATGGCATTTATTGTAAAAAGAGCGGGACATGAACTTTCCGAAAAGGATGTTCTGACATTCTGCGAAGGAAAACTCGCAAAGTATAAAATTCCGAAACACATTGTTTTCCTCACCGAACTGCCCAAAAACGACGCCGGAAAAATTGACCGGCTACAACTCAGAAAAATTTCAGAATCAAATAAATAAACAAATCATTAATTAATCAAACAAAACCCAAAACAATGAAAACCAAACAATTAAGATTGCTTGCACTTGCATTTGGAATTGCAGTAAGTGCCGTAACCTTTACCGCTTGTGATAAGGACGACGATAAAGGTAATCCTCCTTCAATTGTGTCACTTTCAGTAGCCGACGACAATGAAACCGCCACCGTTGTATTCAGCGAAGGCGTTTACAAAACCGACAATCAGACCGGTGATCTCGATAAGAGCGCTTTCAGTGTATCCATCGCCGGAGGTACCGCAGGCCTGGCCGGATTTACCGTTAACCATACCGCCGGAAGCAACGAAGCGGTGCTGGTACTTGACCTCTCCGGAATCAGCAATGGCAAGGAAGTTATTACGGTAAAGGCAGCGGGAGCAAACGCCATTTTCAATGTTAAAGGCGCTGCAATGGATGCTTCCGAATCAAAAACCGCCGAACTGCACGATATCGGAATGATCGGAAAATGGCAGTCGTCGGGAGCCAATGTTGCCCCCATTCTCGTAAACTTCAGCATCGACTCAATTTACGCCCATTTCAAGGGTGACAATACCTATGTGGTTGAATCTTATACTGTTGACGGTTCAAAAGCGATCCTGACCGGTACTTTTGTTCAGAGGCGCTCTTCGGTTGACGGCATCTGGGAAGTAAGGCTTGAGCAGCAGTCACCTTCAGCACTTGCCAGCGAAGGCATCTTCCAGATTCTGAACGAGGATCCGCTTAAAATGAAATATGAAGTGGCTCAGGTTGATCCTGCACAGCCGGGCGTTACTCCCCCGACTCCGGAAGGAGGCTTCGGAAGCACAAGCAACGGTGCATTCGGCATCCTCAATATCCAGACTTATGTAAAGATTAAGTAAGACTGATTTTTTTGGTTAACACAGATCCGGCGGCGTTACTTCACCGGTGGGCATTGCCGGATCTGTTTTTTTATGGATTTAATCTGCCTGATATGAATAAGTTTTACAAATTATTGCCCGTTTCCATTATCCTGGCACTGAGCCTTCAGCTGAATGCTCAGACAGCCCTGATTGATTATCAGAAATCGGCGGTACCCCGGAAGGCGAACAGGGAGTTTCAGTTTCTGGCCTTTTACATCAACCAGGGGGTTACCTCCAACTTCTTTCCGACCAGCGAGTTTATGAAAGGGCAGGTTGTGGGAAGGCTGTTCGGCAGGAATACCAGCACCACTTCCGATACCCTGCAGACTTATTATGTGGAGCAGAGGATTCTTCCATATTTTATCTACCAGCCCAATCTCTTCAATGGAAAGGCGATTCTCAGGGCCTCCTTCGAAATTGACTGGACCTGGGGCGACGCTTCCTACGGGTCGGGTGGAAATCTCGGGGGTGCCATCTCGGGCGATCAGGTGAACCTGCAAACCCAAAACATCGAGCTGGAGCTTATTCCCTGGAAAGGATACGCCATCAACATGGGCCTGATGCGCATGTTCGACAGCCCGTACAATCCGTACCGGACGCTGGCCGACAAAATGCTCGCCACCGGCTATCGCCTGGCATACTGGGGAACCGATGCCGTGGGGATTTCAATTCGCCGCGACATGGACTATTCGCGATGGAAAACGGGATTTTACAAGTTTTATGAGAACGACATCCAGCTCGACGACGATGTTAATATGTTTGAGCTGATGTACGAACGGCAGGTAAGCAGGCTGTGGAAAGCCGGCGTATCGGCCAATTATGTGCGCGACAGAACCGAAGGCAAAGGCGGAGTCTCCATCCTCGGACAGGGGCTGAACAGTATGCTGGCTCAGTACAATGGCACTTTTCAGTTCAGGTTTGGCAACAATCCGTACCATGCCGATATCGCCTGGCTGGGAGGCTTTTTCAGCCGAAACCAGGATTTTATGATGGACAGGCTCCAGATTACCGGATTCTTTAACTACAACCTCGGGAAAGCCGATGTGAAAAAGGACGGAAGATGGGAGAGAGGCGCCGATATTGCCGGATTCGGTGCAAACCTTAAAACAGCTTACCGTTTCGGGCAGACCACCGACGACAACATCAAACTCGACCTGATTTATACAACCGGCGACAAAAACGGACTGGACGACAAAAAATACTCAGGCGTAATTACCGCCAACTCATGGGGTGCCCCCGGCGCCATTTTCGTCAGCAGCGGCGCCTACATCCTGTTCCCGCATGCCAATGTGGTGAACCGCTACACTCCGGCAATCGCCGACATCTCAAACATCGGCTACGGCCTCTCCGGCGGTACGCTGGTAGCCTCAAAAGGCATAATCCCGAACAAACTGATTGCAAAGGCCGGTTCGGCGCTGGCATTCAGCAATGCCAAACCCAGGCTGGGCGGCTATCACATGGGCACCGAAGCCAATGCAGCCCTGATTTACAATCTGGGAACCTATATGAGCCTTGAACTTCACGGCGCTTACCTGTGGCTTGGCAAGTTTTATGAAAGCAGCGACGATTCGTACGGATCGAGGATCAACGGAAACTTCCCCTCAGGCGTCAGGCCCTACAATCCCTATACGATTTTTGTGGCGTACAAATGGTTGATGTTCTGATGCCCGGTGAATGCTAAGTATTTAACAATGAATATGTCTGTCATGAAAAATATAAAATCCCTTATTCTGTCGGCCGCCGTAATTCTGATATCGGTGCCGGTGCTGCTGATGGGACAAACTTCCAAAGGGTGCCTCAGGCCCTATACTGAGATTGAGCCGATGAAAAGTCTGGAAGAGCTGGTGTATGCCTATCCGGTGAAAAAGGCCGCCCTGCCTTCGGGCATCGAAATTGCCTATGTGGATGTGGGCAGAGGCGACAAGACCATAATTTTTATCCATGGCCTGGGCAGCTATTTGCCGGCATGGAACAAGAATATCGAAAAGCTGAAATCCGATTACAGGTGCATTGCCATCGACCTTCCGGGATACGGGAAATCGTCGAAACAGCCCCACAGCGGCAAAATGAGCTTCTATGCCTCGGTAATCAGGGAGTTAGCCAAAGAACTGCAGCTTACCAAAGTAACCCTTGCCGGGCACTCCATGGGCGGGCAGATCTCCATGGTGGCAGCCATGAACTATCCCGATCTGGTGGAGGGCATCATTCTGGTGGCGCCGGCCGGTTTCGAGCGCTTTACCGAAGGACAGAAGCAATGGTTCAGGAATGTGATGACCCTTGAAGGGGTGAAAAATACCTCGGCTGAGGATATCCAGACCAACCTTGCCGTGAACTTCTACAATATGCCGGCCGATGCTGAGTTTATGATTACCGACCGCATTGCCATGCGGAGTGCTTCCGATTTCGACCATTACTGCTACGCCGTGGTTCAGTCGGTAAACGGCATGGTGGATGAGCCGGTGATTGATGCGCTGGATAAGATCAACATACCAACGCTGATTATCTTCGGCGAAAACGACAACCTTATTCCAAACCGCTTTCTGAATCCCGGCCGCACGCGCAAAATTGCCGAAATTGGCCACAGGGGAATTAAAGGCAGCTCACTGCTTATGGTAAAGAAAGCCGGGCACTTTGTGCAGTATGAGAAATACCGCGAAGTAAATCAGGCCATCCGGGATTTCCTGAAATAATATCGGAAAAGGATACGGCAAAAAGTCGTGTTTAGTAAGATAATTTATTAAAGGTGCAGGTTCCGGCCTGCATCTTTTTTTTCTGTTATTTCGGTTAGCCTGTCTGTTCCGGAAAAAGAGATACCATGATTGTATCGATAAAAAATAAATTTGTATCTTCG